>JANMSA010000087.1:0-7096 GCA_031388865.1 Acidobacteriota bacterium
CAGCTGCGAGTAAAGTTAAAAGTCTGCGCGGCAGAAAACCGGCGCTGGAGGCGGCGCGTACGGTAGCCGGTGGTGAGAGCAAAGCGAGCGACCACCGGACTGCATCAGCAATGGAGATCGACCCTGAAGGGATCGCGTACCGGTTCGCATTCGGAGGCGGATCGCCAGTTCCTCCGCGACCCCTGCCGGGGTCGAGATCATCATTGCTGATGCAGTCCGGTGGTCGCTCGCTTTGCTCTCACCACCGGCTACCGTACGCGCCGCCTCCAGCGCCGGTTTTCTGCCGCGCAGACTTTTAACTTTACTCGCAGCTGCCGCGGAGACGGCTACTGAAAAGCCTGGTCGAGGTGCTCGTATGCCTGCTGCAAAGCTGCGCTGCGCGAGCGTACCTCGCCGAACGCATCGCGCCAGATCAGACTGACCCTGGACAGGTTCCGTTCGCGAAGGCCGAAGAGGACTTCGCGGATGGCGTCTGCGCCGGGACCGGTGAGATCCGTCCGTGCTACTTCCCTCTCGAGCAGTGCCTGCGCCTGGCGCAGGTGTTCGTCGTCGCCGACTGGAGGCGAGATGGACTGGATTTTCATGGTGGTCGGACGATCCGGCTGCGTGCCGCTCAGATCCACCGCACCGGGAAGCTCTTTGAGCTGCGGGCTGAACTTGCCCATCATGAAGAAGAGCTCTTTCTCGTTCGCGAAGTTGCCGACCAGACGGGCCGACTTCGCGAGCTCGAGATGCTCGGACTCCTGCAGCATGATGAATGCGCGCGCGCGATCCTCGAGAGCGATCCGCTTTGCGTGCACCTTCCAGGCGGTGAGCGTGCCCTGAATGAAGCAGGCCTGGCCGGCGCGGATGCTCACCGCTTCCACGGTCACGTTCTCTTCGATCCGGATGGAGCCGTTGGTCGATTCGATCTCGGAATATACACCTGAGTTCTGGATGACCAGGTTTCCGGGAGTCTTGATCGAAAGCTGACCATTGGCGTTGACGCGGATTTCCGTTCCGCGCGGAATGATCATCGTCGGGAAATTGGCTTGCTCGGCTGCTGCACTCATCACGACCTCCTCTTCCCACTCGCAAAGCCGACAAATGCCGAAGGTAACGGCTCGAAGTTACGGTACTCCTTACTGGTGCGCGAGCGCATCAGGAGGAGTGCCTCGTTCTTCCACTGATAGTTCAGGATGTAGATCCGGGGGTCGATGGGCGCGTAGGTTCCAGGCATCTCCAGATCGCTGCGCACTTCGTAGTGGAGATGGGAGTTCGTGCTCCAGCCGGTGTTGCCGACCGTGGCGACGACCTCTCCTTGCGAGACGGTCTGGCCGGCGGACACTTTCACGGAATCGCAATGCGCATAGATCGTGACGAAACGGTCCGCGTGCTTGATGGTGACCACGTTTCCGAAGCGCCACCAGGCCACGCTCTGGGAGATCGGGTAACGGCCCGCGTACGTGACCACCCCGTCGGCAGCCGCGTAAACCGGCGTGCCTTTCGGGGCGGATAGGTCCAGCCCTTTGTGGAAGTCGGTCGCACGCGTGAACGGCGAGACGCGATTGCCGAAAGGCGACGTGAGGACGAACTGGTCGGACGGGACCGGAAGGATGGACGGTGTGTGACGCACGATCTCGCGGTTGGCCGACTCGTACCGCGCGAGCAGGTCAATCTGATCTTCGAGACGGCGCATGGCGGTGCGGAGCTGCACCTCGCGACGGCGCGCATCGTAGAGCGGCTGGTCTGCGCTCGTGCGTGAGACGTTGGAGAATCCCCCTTGCCCGAGGGTCTGCTCCAGGCCGTAAACCGTGATCAGCTTTTCAATCCGGATCCGCTGCTCTTCCAGGCTGCGCTCGATGGACGTCATCTGCACGACGTTTTCCCGTAACCGCTCGTGCTGGATCCCCCGCTCCTCGCGCTGGGACTTCAGGAAGTTGGTCTTATAGACCCGGCGGATCACCGTCGGCGCCGCCGCCATCGACCCGATCAGCCCGGCCAGCACCAGGGAGAGCGCGATCAATGCAACCACGACCCGACCGCGGTCGAAGAAGAGGTACCGCACGCGTCTGCGGATGTCGCTCGGATGGATCTGGATCTCGATCATGACGAGCCCGCGCGGGACAACGCGCGGGTCGAGCAGTGTAGCACAGCAGAATGTGCACGATTGAGCTCGCAGCTCTCAGCTCTGACGGAGCTCGCAGCTCTCAGCTCGCAGCTCTCAGGAGATGAAGCCGTTCGAGCTCGCTTCCCGAATCACGCCCCACCCGTCCTTCGCTTTCTCTCCTGCGAGCTGCGAGCTGCGAGCTGCGAGCTGAGAGCTCACTCCACCACCGGAGCCCGGCGCGTAAACCTCTTCACGGCCATCGGCAGCAGCGTCAGGGCGAGCATCAGTCCGCAGACGATGGTCAGGCGCTTGAACGCTTCGCCCTCGCTCATCGAGCCGTTGAAGAGCGCGTCGGCGCAGTAGGCGAAGACGAGCATCGAGGGGATGATGCCGGCGAAAGTCGAGGCGATGAAGTCGCGAGTGCGAACCCCTGCCACCCCGGCCCCGTAGTTGAGCACCGCAAACGGGATTCCCGGGATGAAGCGCAGGGCCAGGAGCTTTCCAAAGTTCGCGTGATCCACCTGTCGCGCTACGGCCCGGCCGACCCGCCCAAACTTCTGGAGCATCCCCTCTCCTACGAAGCGACCCATATAGAACGACGCGATGGCGCCGAGGAGTCCCCCCATGAGAGAGTAGATGGTGCCGAGTCCGAAGCCCCAGATGAAGCCGGCGGCGATGACGAACAAGGAGGCAGGCAGTGCGAGCACGCAGGCGAGCGTGAACGCGAGAACGAAGGCTAGAGGACCGTACCACAGGCCGCGCAGGTGCTCGACAAACGCCCGCACATTCTCGAGGGTGAACTTCTCGCGCAGCGGCGAAAGATAGATTCCCACTACCGCGGCGGCCAGCAGAACCAGCACGGCAACACGGAAGAGCATCCGCCGCGACATCAGCGCGGTTCCACCGTCACCACGTGCGGTTCCACCTGACCGGTCAATCCCAGCGTGCGGAACACGGCCCGGAAAGCGGTGTCGCATGGCACGTCGCGGAAGTAGAACGTCCCCGTCCCCTGCACGTCAGGATCAATGACCAGGTTCCGGATCCCGCACTGCTTCTGCATGGACTTCAGCACCACCCGCGCCTCGCCGTCCTTGACGTCGAGCGTGACCAGGCGGGGCGGCGCCGCGCTCGCGGCGGCGGCGAGCGCGACCGACAGAATCAGGGCCAAGTGTCTCATCGCTGGAGTGAACCGGGCCGGTCATGACGGGATTTCCGTCCTCTCAGATCATCACAATTGGTGAACCTTCCAGTGGAGCGTAGTCGCAACCAAACGATACCGACCCCGAACCCGCGTCAGCGATCCGAACGCGTCCACACCTGTCATCCCGAGCGTCGAATGGACCTGGGGGGAGGAGCATCAAATGCTCATGCCTGCCGCCCCGCCCACACAGGTCCCTCGACTCACGCTCGGGATGACAGGCTGAACTGACGCGCAGCATGTGCGGCAAATCTTTGCGCCGCCCGCGCACCAAACGCCCCGTCACGAGAAGTCCCCAACCCGCTAGCCCAGGCTCTCCACGATCATGGCGATGCCCTGCCCGCCCCCGATGCACGCGGTCGCGAGACCGTAGCGCTGCTTGCGACGGCGCAGTTCGTAGAGGAGTGTCAGTACGAGTCGCGTTCCGGATGCACCGAGGGGATGCCCGAGCGCGATCGCGCCGCCGTTCACGTTCAGTTTCTCCTGATCAATGCCCAGCTCTTTCGCGACGGCCAGAATCTGTCCCGCGAACGCTTCGTTGATCTCGATGAGATCCATGTCCTCGAGCTTCAGGCCTGCTTTCCTGAGCGCGATCTTCGTGGCGGGTACGGGGCCGATGCCCATGATCTCGGGATCGCAACCGGCGATGCCCCAGGACACCACGCGACCCAGCGGCTGCCTGCCTTTCTCTCTCGCCTTCTCCGCGGTCGTGACGACGACCATCGCCGCACCATCCACGATGCCGGACGCGTTCCCTGCGGTGACAAAGCCATCGTTTGCGAAAGCGGGCTTTAGTTTCGCCAGCCCCTCCGGCGTCGTATCCGGCCGCAGATGATCATCCTCGGCGATCACCTCGCCCTTCCGTCCGACGGGCACGGGCACAATCTCTTCCGCGAGGCGTCCCGCTTTGGCAGCGTCAGTGGCGCGCTGCTGGCTGCGAAGCGCGAAGCGGTCCTGCTCTTCGCGAGAGATCTCGTACTTGCGCGCCAGATTGTCCGAGGTCTGGGCCATGTACAAGCCTGTGTACGTGTCGAGCAGCGCGACCATGAGCGAGTCTTCCATGGTGTTCTGCCCGAGCTTGAGGCCCTTTCGTGCGCCCCGCACGACGAACGGCGCCTGGGACATGTTCTCCATGCCGCCTGCGAGCACGGTCGTGGCTTCGTCCAGCTCGATCTGCTCGGCCGCGTTGACGATCGACTGGATCCCCGAGCCGCACAGACGATTCACCGTCAGCGCCGGTACGTGATTGGGGACTCCGGCTTTCAGGCCCACGTGGCGGGCACCGTAGATCGCGTCCCCGGACGTCTGCAGGGCGTTCCCGACGATGACCTGGTCCACATCCTCGGGTCCGAATCCGCTCCGCTGAAGTGCTTCTTTCGCAGCGATGACGCCGAGGTCGATCGCGCTGATGTCGCTGAAGTGTCCGTTGTACTCCGCCATCGGCGTCCGTGCGCCGTCGACGATCACGATGTCTTTCAAGGTCGTTGCTCCTCTTTTTGTTCGCGGTGGGAAACGCGCTGGGGTGCATTCCTATTCGGGGGCGCTTCCGGAGACGAGAGGTTCACAGTCTCAGAGGTTCACAGTCTCAGAGTTAGAGATCCATGGCATCGAGAGCCTATGAGACTGTGAGCCTATGAGACTGTGAATCTGACTCACCCACGCGCCGCCGCACTCCAAGCGCCACGACGGCGATCAACTCCGTCACCGTCATCCACACGCTCCCTTCGATTCCGAATTCCCCGCCGGTCAGCCACACCGGTCCTTCGCCTCGCTCGACGAAAACAGTCAGAGGCGAGTCGTAGCCGCTGACCTCGTGTCCGAGGATGGGTCCGGACATGACGTTCCAGGCGAGGTGCAGGCCGATCGGGAACCAGAGACGCGAGTACCTCTCGTAGGCCAGGCCGAGGAGGATGCCGCCCAGGAAGATGTTCACCAGTCCCAGCCAGGAGATCGCGTCGTTCCTGGTGTGGAGCGCCGCGAACACGAGGGCGATGAGAAAGAGTGAGACGTTCGCGTTCCAGCGGTGGAGCTTCTGAAACGCGTACCCGCGAAACAGCAGCTCTTCGTGGACCGCTGCGGGGATGAACACCACCAGCAGCTCCATCCAGGGAAAGCCCGCCCCGCGCTCGTGCCACACATTGGTGGACAGCGAGACGAGCAGCGCACACAGGCCGATCAGAACCGCCCCGAAGGCGTTTCCCAGGAAGAGCTCCCGCGCCAGGAGACGCGGCGCGACGAACAGACCCAGGCTCCATCGCCCGCGGTCGATGATGGCCACCGTGACCGCAGTGGCCACGCTCACTGCGATGAGCCCGGACCATTGGAGGTAGGGGAAACGAAACAACCCCAGACCGATGAGTATGGCAACATAGAGGGACACGAACACGATCAAGGGCAGCACGATGCGGTCCGCCGCGGCCGAGCGCTGCCGGAACGAAGGAGGCGAGGAGGAACGATGACCGATGCTGCCGCCCTCCTGCTGCGCGTCGCCGCGGGACTGATCTTCCTGCCGCACGGCTGGTCCAAGATCGCCGGCGAGGGAGGCTCCGCCGCCTTCGCGGCCGATGTCGCCACGAACTACGGCATCCCCGCATTCCTTGGCCACCTTGCTGCTTATGCCGAGGTCTTCGCGGGCCTGCTGCTGATCGTCGGACTGCTCTCGCGGATCGATGCATTCCTCCTGGCGGCGACCATGTTCGTGGCCGCCTTCATCGTTCAGCTGCCCGATGCGCTCTTTGAAGTACCGCCCAATGCGAACAGGACCTTTGTGGCCCTGCGGGGGATCGAGATGCCGCTGGCGCTGTTTGCCATCTGCACTGCGCTCCTCCTTTCCGGGCCGGGACGCTGGTCACTGGATCACGCTCTGGGTGTGGAGCAAAGGCTTCGCGGGCTCTTCCCCAAAAAGAAAGCGGCGGCCGAAGCCGCCGTTGTCTGACGAAAAAGGTCTGACGAAAAAGGTCTGACAGAAGAAGGACGCAGTTGGCAGCCGGCAGGAGACGCGCTCAGTTCCTGCCCACTGCGACCTGCGACCTGCCCACTGCCTACTGCCCGATCGCCGCGGCTGCTCCGCTCGTGCCGGCCGGATCTTCGACGATGATGCCGATGTTCTTCGCGCCGCTGGCGCGGGCGAGGTCGAGGAACTTGATCGTGGTTTCGTAGTCGACGTCACGCCCGCCTGAGAAGAAGACCATCTTCGACGTGTTTCCACGAAGGATTTCGCGGACGCGATTCGGGAACTGCTCGATGGTCATCTCTTCCTTGTTGATCAGCACGCGCGGCCCGGCCAGGAGACGGAGAACGATCTGGTCCTGCACCGCCGAGGGAGGGAGATTCGCGGGTGCCTTGGGCGGAACCCGGACCAGATAGCCCATCTGCACGACCGGCGAAATGACCATGAAGATGATGAGGAGCACGAGCACGACGTCCACCAACGGTGTCACGTTGATGTCCGAGTTCATGGAACCGCTGCCACCTACTTGCATGACCCTATGTATCTCCGGATGACTTCTTGGGTTGCGAAATCAAACCAACGTCGTTGAAGCCAACCTCACGGCAGGCTTTGAGCACGTCGAGAATGTCTCCGTACATCACTTTCTTGTCGCCTTTGACGGCGACCTCGCGGTCGGGAGTCTTCTCGTGGATGTCTTTGAGAGCAGTCTGTACCTGATCTTTCCGCACCACCTGCGGACCGAGGTAAACGGAGCCGTCTGCCTTCAGCGAAATCTGGAGCTGCTTTTCCGTATCCGGTGTCGCCTCAGGCTGGTCGGTCACCGGCAGATTGACCGGCACGCCCTTCTGCAGCATGGGAG
>JANMSA010000115.1:0-4886 GCA_031388865.1 Acidobacteriota bacterium
AGCCAGTTGTACTTGTCCAGATACCTGCCGAGCCTGGGCTCGGCCATCCGCTCCGTTTCGGTGAGACGGATGTCGTGGACCTCGAGGATGTCGCCGACGGCCCGATGGAAGGCGGCCACCGCCTTGTTGTATCCAACCAGCGCCTGCAGCTCGCGGACCCGCGAGTCGGAGAGCTGCTGCTGGATCTCGAGCACGTTGAAGTTCGTGGTCATGCCGTTCTCGTAGCGCTTGCGCTCGGCGTCGAGGTTCCGTTCCGCAGCTTCGCGCGCGGTGCGCGTGGCGGAGATCGTCTGCGCAAACTCGTCCACTGCACGAGCGGCAGTCCGCACTTCCACGGCGATGTTCTGGCGGATCTGGGTCTGCGTCATGCGGGTCTGCTCGAGGTCGAGCTGCGCTGCTCGCGCCTGAGCCTTCGCGCCGATGTTCAGGATCGGCAAGCCGAAGTTGAGGCCGACGTTCCAGGATGGAAAGTCGAAGGCACCGATCTGCGAGAAGGTGTCGAAGTAAGGGTCCGAACGTGTACGGCCGGTGGGGTTCCCGTTGTCGTCCAGCTCCGCGCTGCGACCTGCGAGACCCGCGAGCCCGTAGTTCAGCACGAAGTCGACTGTGGGCAGCACCTGATTACGCAGGTACGCCGACTGAACGCGCGCGTTCTCGATGAACAGTTCCTGTTGCTGCATCTCCGGGCGGTTGGCCACCGCGCGATCGACTGCCTGCTGGAAATCGATGGTCAAGGGCTGAAACGTCACGTCCTGCGCGGGGATGATCGGCCGGTCCCACTCGCTGGTCGGCAGGTTCAAGAGGGCGCGCAGGCGGTCCTCCGCATTGCGCACGCTGGCCACCGAGCGAATCAGCTGCTCCTCGGTGGTGGCAATGGTCACCCGCGGCTGAAGGATGTCCAGAGGTGCGGACGCGCCGACGTCGATCCGGATCTGCGTGATTCTCGCCTGGTCGCGGGCAAGGAAGAGCGACTCCTTGACCACGTCGACGGCCCGGCGGGCATAGATCAGGTCGAGATAGGCCTGCTCGACACTGCTGACGGTATTCATCACCACCGTGCGGAACTGCCCTTCCGTGATGCCGAGGTTGTTGCGCGCGATCGTGATCCCGCGGCGATTGATGTCGACCCCGAAGTCGCGGAGCAACGGCTGGCGGAAGGAGAAGTCGAGACCGTTGCCGTACTGCGGATTCACGAACGTGCCGCCACCCGCCGCGGTGCTCCGGGAGGTGTCAAAGCCGATCGTGTACTGACCGCCGGTCGGGATGATCTGGTTGACGCTGGCCCCGATCGAGGTCGATTTGGATCCGCTCAACTGGAACGGGCTGGTGGTGGGGTTCTCGCTGCTCGATTGGCGGATGTTCGCAGCGGCGATCCAGTCGAAGAGGCCGTACTGGCCGCGCAGGTTCTGGTCCGCAATGCGGGTTTCGTACGTCTGCAGCTGAACGCCGAGGTTCTGCTCCAGCGAGGTGGTCAGCGCGCCACTCAGCGTCAGGCGCAGGGCGCGCGGATCGTTCACGTCACGATCGGTCGCAGCAGTGGTCGCCTCGGTCGTGCGCGCCGCCGGCGTCTTCTGCGCGACGAGCGCGGTCGCGGCGAGCGACAGAAGTGAAATCGTGAGCAAGCGTCGAACAGCGGTCATGCAAGTCCTCCCAGACACGCCTCTAGTACGTAAGGATGAGTTGATGGTTTCGGACCGAGGCGGGGTGATTCTAGAACAGAGAGGGTCCGGGCACTCGGGAGGATATTGTCGGTTGTCGGTTGTCAGTTGCCTGAGCGGTTGCCCACCGGGCAGCCGCAGTGGACCTGCCGGCGAGCCGCCGACGCTCCACAGAGTCAGCGTTTCTGATGGAGAGGCACGGACAACGGACAACTGACAACCGATCACAATTAGGTGGGAGTCGCCTCGGGGAGCGGCGCTCCGGGAAAGTGACAGGCCGCGAACTGCCCCGGCTTGTGCTCGAGGAGTGCGGGAACCTCGGTCTTGCAGACCGGGAACTGGGCGATCGGGCACCGCGTGTGGAACACGCAGCCGCTGGGCGGATCGAGAGGCGTCGGGATGTCGCCGGACAGAAGGATGCGCGACTTCTTCACCGTTGGGTCGGGAACAGGGACCGCGGAGAGCAGGGCCTTGGTGTACGGATGCAGCGGGTCGTCGTACATCGCCCGCCGGCCGGCCAGCTCCATCACCTTGCCGAGGTACATGACGGCCACGCGGGTGGAGATGTGCTCGACGACGGACAGGTCGTGAGCGATGAACAGATACGTGAGCCCGAGCTCGTCCTGCAGATCCTGCAGCAGATTGACGACCTGCGCCTGCACCGAAACATCCAGCGCGGAGACAGGCTCGTCGAGCACCAGGAACTTTGGATTCGTCGCCAGCGCTCGCGCGACTCCGATGCGCTGCCTCTGACCGCCGGAGAACTCGTGCGGGTAGCGTTTGCGATAGTCGGGACTGAGACCGACGGTCGTGAGGAGCTGCGCGACGCGCTCGTCCCGGTCGGATCCGTTCAGCCCGTGAATGATCAGCGGCTCGGCGACGATCGTCCCGACGGTCATGCGCGGATTCAGCGACGCATACGGATCCTGAAACACGATCTGCATGTGACGGCGAATGCGGCGCAGGTCGCCCGCGTCGAGGTCGAGTACGTTCTGTCCCTCGAACTCGACAGAGCCGCTGGTCGGCTCGATGAGACGGAGAATGCACCGCCCCACCGTCGTCTTTCCCGATCCCGACTCGCCGACCAGACCGAGAGTCTCCCCTCGCGCGACGCCGAAGCTGATGCCATCGACGGCCTTGACGTTGGCGACGACACGCCCGAGCACTCCCCTCTTCACGGGAAAATACTTCTGCAGATCGCGGACGATCAGCAGCGGCTCTGCGCCTTCGGCGGATTGCGGATTGAGGATTGAGGATTGAGGATTTCCTCCAATCTCGCGCCCGACCGATATTCGTTCCGCGGTTTTCATCCTCAATCCTCAATCCTCAATTCTCAATCCGCCGAAGGCGCTCTGGGTCGGCGTCATCGCCGTGAAGGTAGCAGCGCGCGGTGTGGCGGGAGCCCACCAGCATCTGGGCGGGCTCGTTGCCAAGACAGATGTCCATGACGTCGGGGCAGCGTGGATTGAACTTGCAGCCCTGCGGCAGCGCCGTCAGCTGCGGGACCATGCCGGGGATCGTCGATAGCCGCCCCGGCGCGGTACCGGCGGTCTTGATGCTCGGCAGCGACCGCAGGAGACCGCGCGTGTAGGGATGGCTGGGATTTGCGAACAGCGATCGCACCGGCGCTTCTTCGACGACGCGGCCGGTGTACATCACGATGATGCGCTCGCAGAACTCGGCGACCACGCCCAGATCGTGAGTGATGAGGAGCACCGCCAGGCCGAGCTTCTTCTGAAGCGACGCCAGGAGCTCCATGATCTGCGCCTGGATGGTCACGTCGAGCGCGGTCGTGGGCTCATCCGCGATGAGCAGTTCGGGGTCGCACGATAGAGCGATGGCGATCATCACCCGCTGCCGCATGCCGCCGGAGAGCTGGTGCGGATAGTCGTGCAGGCGCTTGTGAGGATCGGGGATCGAGACCAGCTCGAGCATGTCCCCGGCCTGCTTCCACGCTTCTTTCTTCGACGCTTTGCGGTGGATCCGGATGGCCTCGGCCACCTGTGCCCCGATCTTGAAGACCGGGTTGAGGGAGGTCATGGGCTCCTGGAAGACCATGGCGATGTCGTTGCCGCGCACCTCGCACATGTCGCGTTCGGAGATCGTGGCCAGGTTCTTCCCCTTGAAGCGCACTTCTCCTGCGGTGATCTTTCCGGGAGGCGCAACGAGACGCATGATCGACATCGCCGTCACGCTCTTGCCGCAACCCGATTCGCCGACCAGTGCCACAGCCTCGCCCCGGCGCACACTGAACGATACGTTGTCCACGGCATGTACTGACCCGAAGGATGTGCGAAGGTTCTTCACCTCGAGCAGCGCCTCGGCAGGGTTGACGTCGCTGTCCGCCACCTGCGCGCCTGTCATCCCCACCGGTTGCTGGACCGGGATTTCCTTCACGACGGCGATGGTAGCAAGATTAGTGACAGCGCGTCGCGGCGAATGAACAGGGAGACGACGAGGAGGCCTCCGGCCGCCTCCCTGCTCAGCGCCGCGTGAAACGGCTCAGTGTCGCCATCACCTCGGGCACGCGAAGCGCGAACGCGACGCCGAAGTAGACCATGCCGAATGCGCCGCTCACGATCATCGCGGCAAGGATGTTGTGCAGCGGCCGCGCGACGTAGACGTGAGTGAGGACGCCCACCACGCCGCCGGCCAGCGCCGCGATCCAGAGCTTCAGCATGTAGCCGGTTTTCGGCTCCCCTGCCCCGATGCGCTTCCGGATGCCGCGCCGCAGCAGGACGAACTCGATCCACGACGCAATCGCGGACGCCGCGGTGATGCCGACGATGCCGAGGGAGCTCGGGACTCGCGGCATCGGAAGATGCAACGCCTGAATGATGGCGGCGAACATCGGTCGCAACTGAAACGCGAACAGCAGCGCCAGAGCCGCGCCACCGAACACGCGCGCGAGCGCGATACGGAAGGGCGTCTTCGTATCGTGCAGCGCGTAGAACGTCGAGGAGTAGAGACGGCCGAGGGTCGCCGAGAGCAGGCCGATCGCGGCGCCGGCCAGTGCGTACCAGACGATGAGAGTCGTCTCGGCCGTGAACTTTCCGCGCTCGAGGAGCGCCGCAATGAGCACGCGACCGAGGAGGAGAAAGGCCACTACCGTCGGGATGACGAAGAACGCAACCTGCCGGATTCCGCGGTCGAGCCTCCGGCGCAACGCGACCTTGACCTCTTCCTCCGAGCCGCTCTCGCTCGACATCTGCGGGAGCTCCGCGGCGG
>JANMSA010000863.1:0-2687 GCA_031388865.1 Acidobacteriota bacterium
ATGGAACCGTGCATCGAGAGTCCACCACCAGCTCGCGCACTTCCCCTCGAGAGCCTTCTCCCCCGCAGCGGGGGAGAAGGTGCCGAAGGCGGATGAGAGGGCTCCCTCGTGGAAGAATCTTCCGTTGGAGATTCGTCGCGACCCGTGAAGAATCTCAACGTTAGACAGTAGCCAGGCAGGGAGAAGGCGGCTTCGCCTCTGCTCCTGCCTGCTGCCTACTGCGTACTGCAGCGAAGCGGACTGCCTCACAGCATCTGCCTCCGTTTCACTTCAATGTACGCGTTGACGGCGTCCACGCCCCAGTCGACTGCCGTCGATTCCACCACCAGGGCGCCGCGCGCGCGCAGCTCGCGCATCAGCTCCGCGCGGCCAAGCCAGAGATCCCGCGCGACGAGGGTTCGCGAGAGCTCCTCCTCGTTGGCGGGGAGCAGTTCCGCCTGTGCGCGCAAGTTGCGATCGGTGAGCGTCACGAAGAGCGGGAGGTGGTGGGGGGCGAGCATCTCCACGGCGCGAAGAAGGTCGAAGCGCTCCTCCCGTTCCGGGAGCACCGTGAGAATCAGGATGAGCGTGCGGTGGTGCAGACGCCGGCGCAGACTGGCCGCGAGCGCGAGGTAGTCGGTGTGGCGGTACTCGGCCTCGAGCTGCGTCACGTAGGAGGTGATCGCGCGCAGGTGCGCCGGGCCGCGTCCGGCTGGCAGCCCCTTGTCGACCCCTACGTCGAAGGAGAGGATGCCGGTCTTGTCCTCCATCCTGTTGCAGATGTAGCTGATCAGCACCGACGCATTCACCGCATGATCCAGACGCGTGATCTGCTCGACGCGCGCCGCCATGCGGTGGCCGCGATCGAGGCAGAGCAGGATGTCCTGGCTGCGCTCCATCCGGAACTCCTGGACGATGAGACGACCATGCCGCGCGGAGGCTTTCCAGGCGATGTCGCGATAGTCGTCGTCGCGGACGTAGTCGCGGAGGCGATCGAAGTCGCGGCCCTTGCCAATCCGCGGCGCCTGTCGCGCTCCGAGCGAGCGGAGAGCGTAGTGATTGAGGCGCTTGTGCATCCGTCCCACGGCGGTGAGGTTGGGCAGCACATGCACCGTCGAAGGGTCGCCTGCCGGGAGAATGCGCTCGATCAGTCCGCTCATTGTCACCGCCACCCAGAGCGGTTCGATGGTTGCGGTGCCGCGGGCGATTCCACGAGGTTCCATCTCCACGGCCAGCGATTCCCCGGGACGCATCTCCGCAAGCAAGACGGTCGCCTGCGGGTCCACCAGAGCAGGCCAACGTTGCCGGATCAGCAACCGCAACCGGCGCCGCGAGCTGGTGGAGATCCGCACCGTCGTCTTCTGGCGTTCATCCAGCGGCACCGCCAGCTTCGCCTGACGCTCCACCCGAAACGCGACACGCCGCAAGAGGAGCGCCTCGATGATCGCCGCGATGAGGAGGACAACGCATGCACCCACCAGCGCCCACACGAGCATCGGCATCACCGCGACGAGCAGAGAGCTCGCCGCGAGCAGGATCGTGATGCGGATCAGTAAGGGTCCAGGGCGCATGTCGTTGCCAACGGACTACCTCGGGACCTCCACCTGATCGAAGATCCTGCGCAGTAGATCCTCCAGCGCCACGCCTTCCATCTCTGCCTCTGGACTGAGCGTGATGCGATGCGCGACCACCGGGGCGACGAGAGACTTCACGTCGTCCGGGGTGATGAAGTTGCGGCCTTCCAGCGCGGCGGTCGCGCGGCTGGCTTCGAGCAGGGCCAGCGACGCCCGAGGCCCTGCGCCGATCTGAACGGCCTCGTCACGGCGCGTGCGCGCGACCAGTTCCTGGATGTAACGAATGATGTGCGGCTCCACGCGAACCTGGGTCATCACCGTGCGCCGCGCCGTCATGAGCTCTTCGCCGGTGATCACCGGCTGCAGAGTGGCCACCGTCTCATCATGCAGACGCCTTCCTGCCGCGTACTCTTCGAGCATGCGCACCTCATCCTCGGGAGCCGGAAAATCGATGCTGATCTTGAACAGAAATCGATCCCGCTGCGCCTCGGGCAGCGGGTACGTCCCTTCGAACTCGACAGGGTTCTGCGTGGCGAACACCGTGAAGATCGGGGAGACCTTGTAGCGCGTGCCGTCGACGGTGACCGCGTTCTCCTGCATCGATTCCAGGAGCGCGGCCTGCGTGCGCGGTGGCGTGCGATTGATCTCGTCCGCGAGGAGGATGTCGGTGAAGACCGGCCCGGCGCGAAAGGCGAACTCCTGCGTCTTCTGATTGAACACGTTCGCGCCGACGAGGTCCGAGGGCATGAGGTCGGGGGTGAACTGAATGCGCCGGAAGCGGCAGCCGAGCAGCCGCGCCAGCGTCAACGCCAGAAGCGTCTTCCCCGTCCCCGGTACGCCCTCGAGCAGCATGTGCCCGCCTGCGAGCAGGGATGTGATCGCCAGCATCTTCACCCGCTCCTGCCCCATGATCACGCGGTCGAGCTGACCACGCAGAGCAGTGAACCGCGTCTGGATTTCCGTGATGGTCTGCATGCATTTCCCCTCTCTTGCAGTCTTCGAGTCGTCGAGTCTTCAAGTCTTCAAGGCTCACGGTTTTCAAGTCTCCGAGCCCGGGGTCCCTCCACCCACGAAGACTCGAAGACTCGAAGTCACGAACACCGAATACCCCCCAACCCCACATTAAAACCACCG
>JANMSA010000864.1:0-10112 GCA_031388865.1 Acidobacteriota bacterium
TGAGAGACCGCCGCGCGCGAGTCCTGCTCGAGAAGAACTACACGCTGTAGTGAGCGGGTCTTCGGTCTGGGCTTTCGGTGTTCCGAGTCTTCAAGTCTTCGAGTCTTCGAGTCTTCAAGCTTCAAGTCTTCGAGTTTTCAAGTCTTCGAGAAGGTTCGCAGTGCAGAGTCTCACAGTCTCACAATTCTGTTGGCTGCTGCCTCTCTATGAGACGGTGAACCGATGCGACGGTGAGACTTCGGTCCCTTGAAGACTCGAAGACTCGAAGACTCGAAGACTAGAAGACTCGAAGACTCGCGGGAAGCTGCGATCCCGAGAAAGAGCCAGCGCGTGCCTACTGCTCCCACTTGACGAAGGTGTCGCGTCCGCGGCGAACGCGGCCCGCCAAGTCTTCGACTTCCACCTGCACGGTGGTATCCATCGGAATGCCCCGCGGACGCTCGTCCAGCACGAGCTCGAATCCCGGCAGGTCGTTCATGTATCGCAGCCACGGATACTCGGCCTGCACGTCCGGCCGCGGCACGCGCCGCGCTTCGTACGTGCGTTTGCCGGTGTGCAGATGCACGGTCACGCGGCGCACGCCGAACGGCGACAGCGTCCAGCCCGTGATGCGCAGCGGTCCCTGGAGCGTCATCCACGGCAGCGGCGTGTCCATGTGTACGAGCACTGCGTCCGTGTGCGTGCGCTCGCCGGCGAGGAAGCGCGCCAGCGTGTGCTGGGGCAGGAATCCGGCACCATCCGGTGTCTCCGGCGCAGCCAGGCTGCGCCATTGCGGCAGGTTGCGCGTCACGGCAAACACAAAGTCGCCTTCAACATCGTTCTCGAAGTGGCGGAGGAACTCGAGGCGATGCGTAGCCAGGTGCCGCTTCAAAAAGTCGACGATTCTCGCGCGACGTTCCGCTTTGAATAGCGGCCCGTGCACGACCAGCAGCCGCACGCCCCACTCCTCCGCAATGGCGAGCGTCTTGTCGAAGTCGTCGTTGTAATCCGGGTCACTCATGCGCCAGAACTCCGACGGGAAAAAGCCGGACGTGCCGTTGACGAGCGGGACGCGATGCTTCGCGGAGCCGAGCAGGTAGAGGTAGTCGACGCCTTCACCGCTGAACGGCACCTCCATCACCGGCCCCACTTTCGTCTTCGCCATCCAGGCATAGACGGAAGGGAGGTGCTGCGGCGCGCGCTCCCACAGAATGCGAGGCCGGACGTCGGCGATCATGAGCACCAGCAGCAGAGCTGCGGCCATGACGCGTTTCCGTCCATGCTGTGCGTTGACGATCGCGGCGGTGCCGATTGCGCCCCAGACCGCCAGGCCGGCATACGCGATGACCGCAAAGCGTGCGGCGACGCGCATCGCCTGGAACGGTTCGAAGCGCTGGTAGAAGAAGGTGTAGAGAAAACCGTTCACTCCGAACGAGCCAGCGACGCCGACGAAGATCCACACCGCGGCCACCCACGCGCCGGCGTTGAAGCGCGAGCGTCCCGCGGCAACGCGCAGCGGGACTCCGCCCAGTGCGCGCGGCAGGCGAATGGCGAAGCGGATCAGTGTCAGCACCAGAGCCGTCATCAGCGGGATGTCGGAGCTGTCTGCCGCCAGGATGCGCGCGCCGAGGACCTTGATCTCGACCCGCTCTGCGACCATCGTCGCCCAGCTCATCACGAGCGTGGCCACGATGGTGGCGTCCAGGAGAACGAGTCTTCGAGTCTTCGGGTCTCCGAGGGGTTCCTCGTCGACTGGAAGACTTGAAGACTCGTTTCCTCTCCACAGAAACAACCCGGCCCCCGTCAGAAGCAGGATCAGCATCCCCGGAAAGAGCTGCTTCTCAGCGGCGTACACCCTGTCGGCCGCGACGCGCCCGTACATCTGATTCAGGCGCCCGGGAACGAGCCAGTTCGTCCAGGTCGCGGAGCCGTTCTGAACCTCTTCCATGCTCCGCACCATGCGGTAGTGCCTGGACACGGTGCGATAGGGCAGCAGGAACGGCAGGAGGATGAGCACCGCGATCGCCGTGGCCGCGGCCAGCCCTGCGTAGAAGCGCCAGCGGCGCGGGCGGATGATCGCCAGCAGGGCGACGGTGAAGATCGCCGCCACGCCGACGAACATCAGGAAGTAGATGTTGGTCAGCCCGTTCGCGACCCACGCCAGGGTGACCAGCGCGCCACGGCCCCAGGTCGGCTTCTCCCAGAACGCGAGCAGCGCCGCGAGCAGCAGCGGCACCCATGCGCTGAAGATGATCTGGAGGTGGGCCAGGTGATCGAACTTGTACGCGCAGAAGGCGAAGAAGATGCCGCCCACCAGTGCGCCGGCCGTGCTGCGCGACACCATCCGAGCGAGCACGAATGCGCCGTAGCCGGACAGCGCGAATCCCAGAAGGAAGGCGACGTTGTGAAGAGTGATGGGGGAGGCGCCGGCGACATGCAGCGGCAGGACGAGGACCGCCACCGCGACGAGGTTCTCGCTGTACGCGAGCGGCAGGATGGCGGGATGGAAGACCGGCGCGCTGTACAGCGTCAGCGGCTGATGGATCAGAGCGTGGCACACCCAGTCGAGGATCCAGGCGTTCAGCAGGGGATCGCCGAGGTCGTTGACGGCCGTGGAGAGATTTCCCGCCAGCGGCCAGGTCATGGCGATGGCCAGCACGACGAAGAGCGCGAAGACGGCGAGCTCGCGGGAGATCCGGCGGCGCAAGATTCCGCATTCTAATGTCGCGCCGGAGTGGTTGCGGGGGTTGACTTGCGCGTTGCTGGTTCCTGGTTAACTGGTTGCTGGTGGATTCTCGCGAAAGCCCACCAGCAACCAGTAACAAGGAACCAGCAACCAGCAACAACTCATCGCCGGCACAGACGACCGGCGACCAGTAACCACTCTAGAATGCCGGGTGGATGTCGCGCCCGCCTCTCTCCGTAATCATTCACACGCTCAATGAGATCGAGCAGATCGAGGAATGTCTGCGCTCGATCGAATGGGCCGACGAGGTCTACCTGGTGGACTCGTTCTCCACCGATGGCACGGTGGAGCGCGTCCGCGAGCGATTTCCCGCAGTCCGCATCGAGCAGCGCGAGTACCTGGGCGCTGCCTCCACGAAAAACTACGCCATCGATCGTGCCGCCCACGACTGGATCTTCGTCATCGACGCCGACGAACGGGTGACGCCCGAGCTGCGCGACGAGATGGTGCAGACGCTCGCCGGCCCGCGCGAGCAGTGGGCATACTCCGTCGGACGCCGCAACTTCATGCTGGGGAAAGAGGTGAAGTACAGCGGCCTGCAGCGCGATCGCGTGACGCGCCTTTTTCATCGCGGCCACGCGCGCTATCCCAACAAACGCGTGCACGCGGACCTGCTTGTGGATGGCCCGACCTGCGACCTCGAGCAGAAAATGCTGCATTTCTACATCCGTACGTTCGATCACATGATCGCGAAGATGACGCGGTACGCGAACTGGGCCGCGGCGCAGATGTTCATCGACGGCCGCACCACCAGTGTCTGGGGAATCTTCAGCCATCCCCTCGGCAAGTTCATCCGCGACTACGTCTTCAACCTCGGCTTCCTGGACGGCGTGCGCGGCCTGATCTCCGTCGGCATGCACGTGTATTACACCTTCTGGAAGTACGCGAAACTCTGGGAACTGCAGCAGCTCAAACGCCTCGGCGAACCCATTCACCTGCCGCGTCTCGACGAAGAAGAAGGAAGGTGGGAGCTGCCGTGGGTGAAGGGGGAGCAATAGGGGAACGCTGCAGCGGCGCCGGGTACCAGCCGGCCGGTCCGCTTGCATCCTGCCGGCTGAAGTGTTGTCAGTTGTCGGTTGTCAGTGGTCTGCGCCTCTTCGCGTTGCAGGAGGGGGGACTGACGACGGACCCGCGAGGGGACTGCTACGACAGACGACGATTCGCAGACTTCTCTTTGCGCGCTGCGGCCCGGACAACGGACAATTGACAACCGAGAACGACGGTCTAGTGTCGCGTCACACTTTTCAAGCGTGACACGACACTAGTTCTGCGGCAGGTACTCGGGCGCAGGTTCGTAGTTGAAGAACTTCGTGATGTCGTTGCGGAACACGAGCTTGAAGTCGCCGATGGGGCCGTTGCGCTGCTTGGAGATGATGATCTCGGCGATGCCCTTGTCCTCGGTGTCTTTGTTGTAGACCTCGTCGCGGTAGATGAATGCAACGACGTCTGCGTCCTGCTCGATCGAGCCGGACTCGCGGAGGTCGGAAAGCTGCGGACGGTGATCGCCGGTTCGCTGTTCGGGACGACGCGAAAGCTGGGAGAGCGAGAGTACCGGCACGTTCAGTTCTTTGGCGATGGCCTTCAGGCCGCGGGAGATCTGAGAGATCTCCTGCTGCCGCGACTCGACCTTCCCTTTGATGGACATCAGCTGGAGGTAGTCGACCATGATCATGTCCAGGCCGGCCTCCATCTTCAGGCGCCGCGCCTTGGCGCGCATTTCCAGCGGGTCCATGCCGGCGCTGTCGTCGATGAAGATCTTCCCTTTCGCGAGCCTCAACGCCGCATCTGCCAGATCCCGCCAGTTGCGTTCGGAAAGCATGCCCGAGCGGATCAGGTGATTCGATACCCCCGATTCCGAGGAGAGGATGCGCAGGCCGATCTGCTCTTTGGACATCTCCAGCGAGAACACCCCCACGCTGTAGAGGCGCTCGTTGCCGTTGCGCGGCAGCCCATCTTTTCCCGGCAGCGCGATCGACTCCGCGATGTTCATCATGAGCGACGTTTTGCCCATGGAAGGTCGAGCGGCGAGGATGATCAGGTCCTGCGCCTGGAACCCCGAAGTCATCTCGTTGAAGCGGTCGTATCCCGTGGGCAGTCCGGTGATCAGCCGGCCGGGGTTGGAGTGGATCTGCTCGATCGCGCCCATGTTCGTGCGAGTGATCGCGCTCAGGCTGACGAACCCCTTCTCCGTCGATCCCTCGGCGATCTCGTAGAGTGATTTCTCCGCGATCGTGAGGACGTCGCCGGGCTCGCTCGGAGAATCGAGCGCGGCGCGCATGACGCTGTTGCCCATGACGATCAGCCGGCGCAGCATCGACTTCTCTTTGACGATGGCCGCGTAGCGCTCGACGTTGGCGACGTCAGGAACCGTATCCAGCAGTGCCGAGATGTAGGCGATACCGCCGACCTGATCGAGCTGGGCGTGTTTGGCCAGTTCTTCCTTCAGGGTGAGCGGCTCGATCTCGCGGCTTTGCTCAGCCATCCGCCGCATCGTGGCGAAGATCGTCCGGTGAGCGTCCTTGAAGAAATCCTCGGTGTCGATCTTTCCGATGACGCGGTAGAACGCGTGATTGTTGATCAGCACCGCGCCCAGGACTGCGCGTTCCGCGTCGGGGCTCTGCGGCATCGGCCGGTCGAGAGTGACGTCGAGTTGGGCTACGGTCATGGAACGATGGCGCAGATTCTACGGATGGTGTCGCGCTGCACTCGTTCCATCCGAAACCTTTCCACAGCCCTTCTCCTCCGGTACGTCCAGAAGCGTTTCGCGATCACAAGTTTTCCACAGTTGTGGATTTCGAAGAAAAGCGGTTGACACCTTTTCCAGAGCAGGGCGTAGAGCCTCTCTACGGAGGGTAGAGCCCGGCACCGGCGGAATGCTCTTCGCGCGGAACTTTGTTCGAAGGCGCACGTCTCACTCGGAGAACCTATGAAACGAACCCTGCTCGCTCTTGCTCTCGCCGCCGCCGTCCCCCTCGCCGCCCAGTCCGATGCGGACAAACTCGTTGCGCGTGTCAACGGAGAGGAGCTGACGAACCGGAAAGTCGATGCGCTGTGGAATCGCCTGACGGTGGACATGCAGACTCGCTACATCAAGAGCGGGGGCGGGAAGCTTGGTTTTCTCCAGAATCACATCGCCAAGCATCTTCTCGTCCAGGACGCGATCAACAGCGGTTACGCCGCCAAGATCGGCGCGCCCGTAGAGCTCGACGCCGCAGCGCAAGGCATCCTGTTCGACGGCTACGTGAAGGACGTGATCGGGGCGCCCCTCATTACGGAAGCGGACATGCTCGAGGTATATGAGAAGAACCGGACCGAGTTCATGGCTCCGGAGCAGGCCTGGCTGAGCATCATCCGGGCAGAGAAAAAGGACAACCCTGAAGCGGCGCGCGAGGTGATCTCAAAGGCGATGGTGGAGATCTTCTCTGCACGCACCAAGCTCGCGCAGACCTACAGCGCCGCCCACCTCAGCACCGCGCTGGCGGCGAAGTTTGCCGAGGTCGCCGCTCGCATCTCCGATCACCCCTCCGCAGCGGAGGGCGGCGACATGGGCTTTGTGGCGCTGCATGAGCAGGCGCCGAGAATCGCCGACGCCGCGCGCACGATGAAGACGGGCTCGATCAGCGGGATCCTCGAGACCCCGGACTCGTTCCAGATGTTGCTCGTGCACGAGCACCGTCCTGCCGGCGTCGAGAACTTCGAGCAGGCAAAGCCCGCCATTCGCGGGTTCCTGATGTCCCGCAACCCGAAGAAGTTCATGGATGCCGTGGCCAAGAGGAGCAGCGAGCTCCGCGCCGCGGGCAAGGTCGAGATCTTCGCCGAAAACCTGCGCTAGGCCCGGCGCTGGCCTCCTCGCCGAACGCTAAGTATCAAGGTGGGGTCTGACCCACCTTTGACCCCACCTTTGTACTTAACGAAGGGCGTATCATTGGCGCGTTCCCTGGAGGTTTTCTATGCGCTGGGCGCGCTCGATCGTTTTGGTCGCCCTGGTCGCCGCGGGAGTGGATGCGCTTCCGGAGGATGGGCGTGTCTCGCTCGTTCCCTGGAAGGTCGTCAGTCTGCACGAAACATTGGACGCCGCTCTGATCCTCTACTGGGTCCCCGCTACACCGTCTGAGCTGCGACGCTCGGAGCTGCTCACGTCCGATGACCTCACCCGTTTCTCGTCCCGATGCGTGGCGATGCGGGTGGTGCGGTCTGACGACGAGGTGCGGCTGGCGTCGCTAACGGATGGCCGGGCTCGTCCCTTCGCAGTCCTGACTGACCGGACTGGCCGGACTCTTGGCGCAGCCACCAGTACTGACGGAGTCTTACAGGCAGCCCAGGTCGAGGGTCTCGTGCGGCTCGAGCTGGACACGCGCACCGCCGAAGCAAACCTCCGTCTAGACCGGGCGCAGCAGTTCGCGAAGGGCGGCGACACGGCGGGAGCGCTGGCGCTGTACCGCGAGGTGTGGGCCGAACGGTGCCTGTGTCCACGGCAGGGGAAAGCGGCGCAGCGAGCGTTGCGGAAGCTGGAGAAAAGATAGGACGCAGGCGGCAAAGCCTGCGTCCCTGATCTAGGCAGCCTGCAGGATGCGCACGGCCGTTTTCCAGTGACGTCGGGAGCGGCGCACGTGGCGGTAGGACATCTTCCGCATCTTGCGCCAGGACGAGGCGGCGGAACCTTGCGCGCGCTCTTCGATGGCGCGGCGCCAGAGCGCGATGGCGCGGTCGAGGTGGCCGGAGGCAACCTTCAGTCTGCGCCGCGCTTCATCCGCCATTTTCCCGGTCGCACTGGCCATCTTCGGCTCGACGACGACCAGCGCAGCTCGCATGCGGGCCTGTTCGATCTGCGGCAGCGGCGTGCTGAGCAGGTCGGAAGCCAGACCCGTGGCGCGCAGGGTGCCGATGAACCACTTGGCCGGATCCCACTGGTACCAGCGGATTCCGTTGCGGAAGTCTGCGGGGAAACGGTGATGGAAGGAGTGGTAACCCTCGCCGAGAGTGACCAGCGCAACCATCCAGTTGTCGCGGGCGGAAGCCTCGGAATTGAACTCAGGTTTGCCGAAAAAGTGCGCCAGCGAGTTCACGAAGAACGTCGTGTGATGGATCACCACGACCCGTGTGAAGCCGCCCCAGAGCAGCCCGGCGATCGGGTCACCGAAGGCGGCCCCGATGAGCGTCGGCAAGCCGAAGCCACCCACGATCAGGAGCACCTTGTGCCAGCGATGCTGCCACATGACGATCTTGTTCGCCTTCAGGTCCGGAGAGTTCGCGAACGTATCGTCGCGCTCTTCATTGCGATGGAAGATCCAGAAAATGTGCGCCCACCAGAAGCCTCGCTGGATGTTGTACGGATCCCAGTCCTTGTCCGCGTACTTGTGATGCACGCGGTGGCTCGACGACCACCACAGGATCGAGTTCTGCGCTGCCAGCGCGCCGAAGAAAGCGAAAAAACCCTGCACGATGGGGTGTGCCTCGTAGCTCTTGTGGGAGAAGAAGCGGTGATACCCGGCGCAGATGGACATCCCGACCGCGAGGTACATCCCCGCGAGCAGCCCTGCCATCCACAGACTGAAGCCGGCGTACCAGGTGTACGCGGCTGTGCCGGCGATCCCGATGACGGGGGTGAGGGTGAGAAAAAGGATATTCACCCAGTCTTTCTGCATCTTTCGAGCTTCGATGACGACACCTCCGTTGCTTCTGGCGGGGATCACAACCCCGGCGGGTTGTGCACTATTCGCGCCCCAGCATGGGAATATCGACGCCGCGTTCGTGGGCAACCTCGATCGCAATATCGTAACCCGCATCGGCGTGGCGCATCACCCCCGTCCCCGGGTCCGCCGTCAACACACGCCGTAGACGCTCTGCCGCTTCGACGGTTCCGTCCGCCACGACCACCATGCCCGAGTGGATGGAGTAGCCGATCCCCACTCCGCCCCCATGATGGAGCGAAACCCACGTCGCTCCCGTGGCGGTGCTCAACATCGCATTCAGAATCGGCCAGTCCGCGATCGCATCCGATCCGTCCTTCATCGCCTCCGTCTCCCGATTCGGGGACGCAACGCTCCCGGCGTCCAGATGATCCCGCCCGATCACGATCGGCGCGGACACCTTCTTCTCCGCGACCAGCCGGTTGAAGAGGAGGCCGGCTTTGTCGCGCTCGCCGTAGCCCAGCCAGCAGATGCGCGCCGGCAGTCCCTGGAACTCCACTCGCTTCTGCGCCATGCGGATCCACCGATGCAGCGGAGCGTCGTCGGGAAAGAGCTCCAGGATCGCTTTGTCCGTCACGAAGATGTCATTCGGATCGCCCGACAGAGCGGCCCAGCGGAACGGTCCCTTCCCCTCGCAGAAGAGCGGGCGGATGAACAGCGGCACAAATCCACCCACTTCGAAGGCGTTGGTGACGCCGTGCTTCAGCGCCTGGCCGCGGAGGTTGTTGCCGTAGTCGAACGTGACGGCGCCACGCTGCTGCAGCGCGATCATCGCGCGCATGTGACGAGCCATGCTCACGTACGATAAATGAATGTATTTATCAGGATCATTTTCACGTAGCGATAATGCAGACTCGTAACTCATATCCGCAGGGACATACCCCGTCAGCTCGTCGTGCGCGGACGTCTGATCGGTGAGGACGTCGGGAACGATGCCGCGCTTCAGAAGCTCCTCGAGGAGCTCGACCGCGTTGGCTACGACGCCGATCGAGACCGCTTCGCCGCGGTCGCGCGCTTCCAGTGCGCGGGCAATGCCGGCATCGAGTGACGGGGCCTCTTCGTCGAGGTAGCGCTTGTCGAGCCGCCTCTGGATGCGGGTGCGATCGACTTCCGCGACGAGCGCCGTGGCCTCGTTCATCGTCGCCGCAAGCGGCTGGGCCCCCCCCATCCCCCCCAATCCGGCGGTGACCACCAGTTTGCCTCGGAGAGTGTCGTCGAAGTGTTTCTTTGCCACGGCGGCGAAGCATTCGTAGGTGCCCTGCAGGATGCCCTGCGTCCCGATGTAGATCCACGACCCAGCGGTCATCTGTCCGTACATGGTCAGACCGAGGGCGTCGAGGCGGCGAAACTCGTCCCAGGTGGCCCAGTGGGGGACCAGGTTGGAGTTCGCGATCAGTACGCGCGGCGCGTTCTCATGCGTGCGGAAAACGCCCACCGGCTTCCCCGACTGCACCAGCAGCGTCTCGTCGTTCTTCAGCCGCTTCAGAGTGGCGACGATCGCGTCATAGCACTCCCAGTTCCGCGCCGCCTTGCCGATGCCGCCGTACACAATGAGCTGCTCCGGCCTCTCCGCCACTTCCGGGTCGAGGTTGTTCATCAGCATGCGCAGCGCCGCTTCCTGTTGCCAGCCGAGGCAGCTCAACGTGGTTCCTCGCGGCGCCCGGATCGTTCGGGGCGCGTGAACGGTGGTGGTCATG
>JANMSA010000185.1:0-2124 GCA_031388865.1 Acidobacteriota bacterium
ACGGAAAGATCTCGTATCGATTCTTCAGGCAATGGCGGCCACACACTCGAGCGATCCGGCAGTTGCAGCGTTGCTCGCGTACTACGTACCTAAATCGCACGACAACGTCGTCTAACTCATAGGACTCTATACCGCATCCCCACGCACGAATCTCGAGTCGGTCGCGCAAAGCGCGGCAGGCGGAGGGTCGTGTTTGAGTGAGCGAAGAAGATGCGGTGATGAGTTCAGTTGGGCGAAGCCGCGGGCCTCTTGGGGAAAGTATGGATCGGAGCTGGGTGTGTGAGCACGAGCAGTGGTCGCGAGATGAGGTTCAAGCGCCTGGTTTGTGACCCAGAGCGTCGATACGGACGCGGCCAAGAGTCATCAATGGCCGATTTGCAGCGCGATGGATGGGTTCGATCCGTGAGTTCCGGCGAATAGACAGACCTCTTCCGACGCAACGATGACGATGCTCGAACGACCAGGTCGGAACGGAGGGTCGTGCTCATGAAGTGTCGAACCAGGTGCGGCGGCATTGGGGATCGACCTGGGCCATGCGAAGCATCGATCCCTGGTGACATTGAGGACAGAGTCGCGGGTCCGGGATGGGATTGCGTGGACGGATGGGCCGCCTGGAGGCGATCAGCTCTCGCGCCTTGGCGATGTTGACCGAACGGTCGCGATTGGCGAGGAAGCCGTAGTAGCGGACACGCGTGAAGCGCGGCGGGAGCACGTGCGTGAGAAAGCGTCGAAGGAACTCCGCGGCGTCGAGCTTCATAGTCTTCGTCGCGTTGCTGGCTGCGTAGTCACGCCAGGAGAAGGTGACGGTCTCCCCATCGAACGCGAGGATGCGCCGGTTGGAGATGGCGATGCGGTGCGTGTAGTTGGCCAGATATGCCAGCACGTGCTCGGGACCACCGAAGGGCGGCTTGGCGTACGCGTGCCAGTCAGTCTTGTACGAGCGCGCCAACAAAAGATCGAGGGCCTGAGCGTTGGCGACGATCTCGGAGGGGATCTTCAGCGTGCCGCTGGTGTAAGCCTCGCGAACGGCATTGCGGAAGAGCGTGCGGAAGCGGCGAGAGAGCGGTTTGACGGCGAAGAGGAAGTTGAGCTTGGGGACGCGCACCCAGCGGCGGCCATCGCGAGAGAAGCCGCCGCCGGGCACGACGCAGTGGATGTGAGGATGGAACGCAAGCGTCTGCCCCCAGGTGTGCAGAACGGTCAGCGCCCCCATGTTCGCTCGGAGTCGCGAAGCGCCGAGGTCGAGTAGGGCCTGTCCCGCGCAGCGAAGCAGGATGGCGTAGATGACCTCGGGCGCGCATAGAGCGAGGACGTTGAGGATGTGCGGGATGGTGAAGACGACGTGGAAGTAGGGAACGTCCAGCACTTCATCGCGGCGTGCCTCGAGCCACTGCTCACGAGCTTCGCCACCGCAGCCAGGACAATGGCGGTCACGGCACGAGTTCCAGAAGATGCGCTCGTGACCACAGCAGTCACAGCGGTCGCGATGCCCGCCGAGGGCGGGAGTGCGGCAGTCGGCGACGGCGCGCATCACCTTGCGCTGGGCGGCATTGAGAGGGAACCTCCCGAGAAGCTGGCCGCCCATTGCACGAACGATGGCACCGAGTGAAGCCTCGGAGCCCACGCGCGGATCACTCCTTCTTGTTCCCGGGCGGGAGGATCTTGTCGAGCGGACTACGAACCTGCGCGGGCGAGACGTGCGTATAGATCTCGGTGGTGCGGCCGTGGGCGTGGCCGAGCATCACTCCCACGGCGCGGACCGCACTGCCCTGATCGACCAGATGCGTGGCGAACGAGTGGCGCAGGGTGTGGGGCGAGATGCGTTTGGTGAGGCCGGCATCGCGGGCGGCGACCTTGACCGCGCGTTGCACGGTGGTTGGGCTGAGCGGACGGGACGGATCCTTCTTGTTGGGGAAGAGCAGACCCTTCGGATGCGTGGCCCGCCACCACTCGCGCAACAACTCGAGAGCGATGGGCGACAACGGAGCGAAACGGTCCTTGTGGCCCTTGCCCTGACGAATGCACAGCAACATGCGGGACGAGTCAATGTCGTCGAGACGGAGGCGGCATACCTCGCCCAGCCGAATGCCGGCCGAGTAGAGGACGGTGAGGAGGACCCGGTCG
>JANMSA010000205.1:0-3582 GCA_031388865.1 Acidobacteriota bacterium
CGCTCCCGCGCCGTTCATCAAGACTGAGTTCGCCGAGATGCAGCCGGCTTTCGAGCCCGGCGGGAAATGGGTGGCGTACACTTCTGACGAGTCCGGGCGAAATCAGGTCTACCTGATCCGGTATCCGGAGGCGACTTCGCGTGTCCAGATCTCGATCGAGGGCGGAGCGCAGCCGACGTGGCGCGGCGACGGGAAGGAATTGTTTTACCTGGCGCCGGGCGATCGCATCGTCGCCGTTCCCATCGATCTCACCTCGGGCGCTCCCCGTCTCGGTACGGCTGCCGAACTTCTTCGCCTGCCGCTGCGGATGGGACGGAACCCCGAGCGTCAGTACGACGTCAGTCCCGACGGGCAGCGGTTTCTGATGAACGTCATGCCCGGCGAGCGGCGCTCGCTGCCGCTCACCGTCGCGCTGCATTGGCAGGACAGCTTCACTGCGCCGAAATGATGCGTCAGACCGCGGCGTCGTCGCGCAACACCGCGTCCAGCGTCCTGCAAGCCGCGATGATTCGCCGTTCGCTGACTCCGCCGAAACCGAGCACGAGACCGCTCCGCTTTGCCTTGCCGAAGTAACAGGTCGAGAGAGCCGTTGCTTCGATGCCGCGAAGCGCCGCCTCACGCACAACCGCGCGATCATCGACGCCGCTAGGAAGGAACACGGAGACGCGCAGACCGGCTTCCTTGTTGTGCGGTGCAAGGCCCATGAAGCGTTTGCCCTGCGCGAGTCTCAACCGTACGGCAGGGGCTTCGGCGCGCGCCTGAGCAGTTCCGGCACCCGCGGCGAGCAACATGCTCGAGCCAGAGCGGCGCGGTCTCGCTGCATCTCCGGATCGTTCTTCAGCGTAGCGAAGACGTCCGCGCAAACGCGTTTGAGCTGCGCCGGCACCTCCAGCCGGTAATGCATCCACTTTCCGTCGCGCCGCGCAGAGACGAGTCCCGCGCTCCGCAGCACACCGAGATGGCGGGAGATCTTCGGCTGCGGCTCTCCCAACACCTCTACGAAGAAGCAGACACAGACCTCGTTCTCTCCGATGAGGTTGAGCAGGCGCAGTCGCGTGCGATCCGCGAGGGCTTGGAAGAGTGTCTCGAGCTGGGGAGCGGATTTCATATGCGCTTTGACGGATGAATTGTCGCACAGTTGCGAATAAACGAACGGTCGTGCTATTTTGCCGAACTGTGAAAGTGCCGCTCGCTCTCTCCGTCCTCCGAGTCACCCTCGGTTTGCTCTCCCGTACGGCGCCGGACATGGCTTCGCGCTTCGCCGCGGACCTCTTCATGAAGCCGCGCCGGTATCCGCAACCAGAGCGCGAAAGAGAGGGTCTCGCCGGCGCGACACCCTTCAATGTGCAGCTCGGTGCGACGCTGATCGTCCGGGCCTGGCGATGGGGATCGGGACCGCCTGTGCTTCTCGTGCACGGATGGGAAGGGCGCGGCGCACAGCTCGCCGCATTCGTGCAACCGCTGACCCGTGCCGGCTTTTCCGTAGTGACGTTCGACGCGCCGGCCCATGGAGTTTCGGCGGGCAAGCGCTCGTCACTGCCCCACTTTGCGTGGAGCGTACGTGGAATGGCGGAGGCGATCGGGGCGAAAGCGATCGTAGCGCACTCGTTCGGGTGTGCGGCCACGACGCTCGCGCTTCACGACGGATTGCGCACTGAACGTCTGGCATTCATCGCTCCTCCGCTGAACCCCGCCACCTTCGTCGGCCGCTTCGGCGACATCCTCGGCCTCAACCAGAACGTGCTCGACCGGATGAAGCTGCATATCGAGGAGCGCTTTTTTCGCAAATGGAATGACTACTCGCTCGCCAGGATCGCGCCTGCGATGACCAGTCCGTTGCTGGTGGTCCATGACCGGGATGACGACGAGACTTACTGGAGCGAGGGCGCCGCGCTGGCGGAAGCGTGGCCCGGGGCACGAATGCTCACCACGAGCGGGCTCGGCCATCGGCGAATCCTGCGAGAGCCGTCCGTGGTCGAAGCTGTCACGGCGTTCGTTGCGGGCTGACGAGTAGGCAGTAGGCAGGAAGCCCCCACACCGCCCGCGGTTGAAGCTTCTCTCTGGTAGGTGGCGGCCTCCTGCCTGCTGCACACTGCCTACTCGTTGGTGGCCCACTGACCACTGACCCTGCCGCACACAGTCGATTACCGGCTGATGTGCAGTTCCTGTTACGGGCTAAACGCCGGGTGAGGGCCGAACGTCTCATCTGGCAGCAAGGAGAAACAGTCCGATGAAAACGAAACAGTGGATCACCATGGCAGCGGTTCTCACGCTCGCAGCGACGGTTGCCGGAGCGGCGCCGCACGGAGGTGGCGAAGGGAGGCGCGGCGGCAGTCACGGACGACACGCTGGCCAGCAAATGCGCCAGAAGCTCGCGCAGAAGCTGAACCTCACAGACGCCCAGCGGCAGCAGATGCGTGCCGTCCGCGAGAGTTTCAGGGAGCGCAACAAGGACTTCTTTCAGACTGCGAAAGCGACTCGCCAGCAGTTCCGCAACGCGAGAAGGGCGGACGACACTGCGCGCCTCGAGGCGCTGAGGCCGTCGATGCAGTCGCATCGCGAGCAGATGAAGCAGCTCCGCAGGCGACAGCATGAGCAGGTAGTCGCCATCCTTACCGCAGAGCAGCGAGCTCAGCTCGAGTCGATGAAGGCGCAGCGCTCGGAGCGCCGCAACTGCCGCCGCTAAGTCGACGCAGTACGGGCGGGCGCAAAGCCCGCCCCTTTCTCTTCTGTTCGTCGCTGGAGTTGCTCGACCGAAGGATTTCGGCCTGTGGCGCATCCAATCCGCGATGAGCCACTTTCGCATCGCCTCTGTTCTCGTCGCACTGCTGGTCACCGGGGCGCGGACGTTCGCGCAGACGTGTCCATTTCCCGCCCCCACGGTCGTGGAGCCGGCGGCGGGTGCCAGGAGCGTCGCAACGCCCGTCACCTTTTCATGGACGGCGGTTGCCAGCGCGATCGACTACGAGGTCTGGGCATCCTTCGCAGGCGCGGGCTTCGAACGGCTCGAGATCACCAAAGAGACGCGGCTCTTTGATGATGTGCCTCCTGCGATCTCAGTCGAGTGGTACGTCGTGGCGAACTTCACGACGTGCAGCACGCGATCGGCAGCCGCGACCTTCACCACCGGAGCCTGCGATCCGCCGCCGGCGGAACTGATGACGCCGGGAGATGGAGCGCAGTCCGGATCCCCTGTGACCTTCGCCTGGAGTGAGGTCGAGGATGCAGACGGGTATCGCCTCTGGATCGACGCCCGCGTCGAGGCGCAGACGCGACACACGGAAGCGGATGCGTTCCTCGAGCCCGGCGTGCACCGCTGGTACGTCGAGGCTTTCTTCGACGACTGCGGATCGAGTGCGTCGGCGACACGGACCCTCGAGGTTGCGCGCGCATCGAACTGTGCGCAATCCAGGGCGGCGCTCATTGCACCGGCCGCAGGATCGACTGTCGCGTCGCCAGTCGTGAAGTTCCTCTGGAACGCAGTTCCAGACGCGATCGGCTACGAAGTGCGCGCGGCGCTTGGCGATGGTGCGCTCGAAATCGTGGACGAGACGTTCGGAACGTCGTTGACGGCACGGTTGG
>JANMSA010000866.1:0-12666 GCA_031388865.1 Acidobacteriota bacterium
CGCCGCGACCGCGCCGGCCAGCAACGCGATCAGCATGGCGCGGCGCACCCAGCGGCGCCGTTGTCCAGGCGTGCGGCCGTCGAAGACGTCGCCGGCGAACACGCCACACGCTGGACAGGCCTGAGCCTCTGCATGCTGTTCGTGGCGGCAGTTGCTGCAGTAGCGCGCTTCGCTCACTGCACACAGTATGGCGGGATCACTCGCTGAAACGCGAAGTGCCCCCGGAGCCCTTGCTCTGCGAGGGCACTCAGAGGAATGCCGGGTCATTCCGTGACGCACATTTGTGTGTCCGCGCGGCGGCCAGACGGGCCCCCGAACAGGCACGGCCGGTCGCCGTCCGCGCGAGAGCCCCTCCCGCGCAACGAGAGGGGCTCTTGAATCGACCCATTCGGCTAAGGCTTCGCCTCGAACACCAGGTTGAATGGCGTCTCAGTCGCACGACGGAACTTCGAGAAACCACCTGCGGTGACGACCTCGCGAAGACGCGCCTCGCCTGCCTGCGCGCCGAGCGCCATGCCGACTTCCTGCGACCGAGAGGCCGGCGTACAAAGAAGCGTCGAAGCGGAGTAGTAGATCCGTCCCACAGGGTTCAGATTGTCCTCGACGCGATCGCCCGCGAAGGGCTCGACGATCATCCAGGTACCGTCCGGCGCGAGTGATTCCAGGACGTGCGCCGCGGCGCCGACCGGATCACCCATGTCGTGAAGACAGTCGAAGAAGGTGACCAGGTCGTATCCCTCTCCCGAATAGCTCTTCGCTGCAGCGACCTCGAAGTCCACCCGGTGCGACATGTCCGCTTCAGCGGCCCGCTGCCGCGCCATGTCGATGGAACCATCGTGATAGTCGAACCCGACGAACGTCGATTTCGGATACGCCTGCGCCATCAGGATCGTCGACGCTCCCAGTCCGCAGCCGACGTCGGCCACGCGCGCGCCCCGCTCGAGCTTTTCCCTGACTCCCTCTAGCGATGGAAGCCATGAGGCGACCAGGTTTGCCGCATAGCCAGGCCGGAAGAACAGCTCGGTTCCGCGGAAGAGACCATGATCGTGCTCGTGCCATCCGAAACCGTCTCCCGTGCGGAAGCGCTCCGTAATCTGAGGAACTGCGCGAAGCGCAGAGACGCCGAGGAGAAATGCTCCCGGCAGGTAGGCCGGGCTGTTCTCGTCTGCAAGTGCAAACGCCTGTTCTTCCGTCAGATAGTAGCGTCCGGTGTCGGCTTCATACTCGACGTAGCCACCTGCCGCCTGCGCGTTCAGCCACTCGTGCACGTATCGCTCGTGCGTGTTCGTCTTCGACGCGAGCTCCGCCGGGGTCATTGCCCTCTCGCTCAGCGCTTTGTACAGGCCGAGGTTCTCGCCGATGACCACGAGGCCGGCGTGAAACGTTGCTCCGAAATCCGCCACAAATTTTCCGAGAAGCTGGTTGAGTTTGTCCTCACTGACTGCCATGACGTTCCTCCCTTTTGGTCCTGACATGTCGCGGCACCGCGCCGTGACTGGCTGAGTTCACAGCAGCTCTGCGATGAGAGTGGCGGCGCGACGTGCGCCGTCCGTCTCCACCGTCTCGTATCGGACGTCACGCCCGATCTCCGCGGCGATCGCCTCCGCAATCGAGTCGGGCGTCGCCGTTTCGTAATCCATGCAGCGGCCCGCCCCATAGCGCTCGAGGCGGTGGCGTACGTGAAAGTTCTGCTCGAAGTGATGACGCAGAGGGAAGTAGATGAATGGCCGCTGAGCCGCGGTCAGCTCCATCGAGGTCGTCAGTCCACCCTGAACGACGGCCAGATCGCACGCGGCGAGGTATCGATAGAGATTGTGAACGTACGGCATGACCTCGAGGTCAGAGGAAGCGGGGAACGACGACGCGTCAATTCGCGGACCGGTCACGACGATCATGCGCAACTCAGGAACGCGCCGCTTTGCGTCGTAAAACGATTGCACGACCTTCCGCAACAGACTCTCTCCGACACCGGAACCACCCACGGTGACGACGCACACCCTTTCATCGCGCCGCCACCCGAGCTCCGCCCGCAACTCTTCCCGCGTACCGAGCGCGCTCGGATCAAACCCGGTGATGTATCCGGGGAATTCGTAATGCTCCTCGGTCCACTCACGAATCAGCGGGAGGTCGGGACCGAAGCGGTCGGGAACAATGTCGTCAGGATTCCCGACGAAGAGCGCGCGATCACGAAGCCGCGGATGGCGCGCGATGTGAGCGATCATCTCGGCGTTGTAGTCAGCTGTCACAGAAGCTTCGCGGCGGCCGCCATCCTGCATCGGGAGCCATCCCACGAAATCAGTCAGCCAGACGTACGCGGCCCGCTTCTCCTGCGGGTTCTCATGAAGGTAGTAGTCGAGCTCCCACGCTTCATCACCGATCCAAAGGTCGTACTGCTCCTCGCGCGCGACATCGTGAAACACCATGAAGTTCGACACGAGAATCTCGTCCATGCGTCGCCAGGCCTGAAAACAGTGGAGGTCGTGCTCAGCCGATTCAGACTCGATGTGTCGTGACTCGTTCGCGAGAAAGCGGCTGGCGGGATGGATTCTCTCCCGCTCCGCCGCGAGAACACGGGTCACCGGGTTCTGCGCGAGCCAGTCGATCTCCAGTCCGGGAACGAGACGCCGGAGCTCGCGCGCAATCGCCACGTCGCGCTGCGCATGTCCAAGTCCGATCGGCGACGAGACGAAGAGCGCCCGACGCGGCCGCCTTCGCCCACCGGTCCCGCGCTTTACCGGCGCCTGCCTGGTCTGGGGCCAGACCTTCTCCGCGAACGCGCGAATCAGGAGATTGATCTTCACCGGCTTGCGCGCATGGGGCGCGTGTCCTGACCCTTCGAGGGTGACGAGCGTTCCACCTGTTGCCTCCGCGAGACGTTGCCCTCGCTCGTGCGGACTGATCGCGTCTTCGTCGCCGTGAACAACAAGAACCGGACAACGCACCGCCTTGCAGAGGTCCAGCGTCGCATCCCGATCGGGAAACCCGGGCGCCAGCTTCGTCGCGATGAGCACCTCGGGCGTCGTCTCCTGCGACCAGCCGACGCAGTCCTCAATCTGTTTCGTCGAATGCGGTTCACTGAACATCTTCGAGAAGAAGAATTCCGCGAATGATTCGTAGTCACGCCGCCAGTAGTGTGCGTTGAACTTCGCCCAACCTTCTTCCACGTCGATTTCGTCGTCGAATGAATGAACCGTTCGCTCAGGATGCGCTGGCGCAAGCGAGACTGACGGGGCGATGAAAAAGAGCCCGGCGACCCGGTGAGGGTGTTGCGCATTCAGTAAGAGCGAGCGAACGGCACCGAGGGAGAGCGAGACGATGAGCGCCCGGTCAGTGGCGGTCGCGTCGAGTACCGCCAGCGCGTCGAGGGCAAGCTCATTTTCGCTGTACGCCGCCGGATCCAGCGGCCGATCTGACAAACCGTTGCCGCGGACCTCCACCGTCACGACCCGGAAGTGGCGCGCGAGGTACGGCACCTGCGCCTTCCAGTGACGAGCATGGAGGATGGTCCACGTCGACATGAGGAGAATGGTCCGCTCACCGCCGCCGTGCACCTCGTAGTGGATGCGCACTCCATTGCGGGTGACGTAGTCGCTCGTTTCCGGCTCGCGCGCTCTCACGAACTCCTCTTTCCCCGCTTCCGGCGGGCCGGCCGCGACGCCGCCGCGTTCTCGAGCAGCTCCAGCCAGTGCTCGATTCCCTGCAGCAACTGATCGTGACCGCGCGTGATACCGGAGAGGCGTTCCAGAATGATTCCCTCGTTCACGGTTACGATGAGCGTCACCCACGCGTCGAGACTCAACACCGGGCTGTCGAGCTCGTAGCGCGAGAGCGCTTCCCGCACTGCATCGCGCATCGCGTCGAGCCATGCTTCATGCACTTTGGCGATGCGCGTGCGGAACTCCGGACGGTTCCACGACATCGCCTGTAGCTCCCACCAGATCTTCTGGTAGGGACGGTCTTCGTCGAGATAGCGCATGGCTTCGCGCCACCGCTCGACGTACGGCAGCGGAGATGCGTACATCGCTCGCTGCCTCTCGATCAGACGGGCGGTGAACCGTTCCAGCACATGGAGGAAGAGCTCCTCCATCGATCCAAAGTAGTAGTGAACGAGACCATGATTCGCACCCGCCTCCTCAGCAAGGCGCCGGGTGCTGACGCCGGCATAACCGTGCTGGATCAGCAGCCGCTCCGCCGCATCGAGAAAGCGCTGCTGGGTTTCCTCCGGCGGGATCGCCGCTGCGACCGTCGATACGCTCTTCTTCATCATGTCCTCACGAGCTTCCGCCGGCCGGCCGGCCGATTTGCTCGCGATCCTTGCGGTGCGCGGCCGGAATGCATGACAAGAGTCGACCTCGGCTCGCTGATGCGGACCTGCCAGTGCGTAACCTTCGCACGTTGCAGACGGTGTGAGCTGTGGCATCGACGATTCCGGTACGCCTGCGTCCGCGATCTCAGTGGACCATCCACGCGCGTTGAAACGTGCACTTGACGCATATGGCAGTTCTCCATGCGACATGAACGAACATTTAGTCGAGTGACTAATATGGTGCCAGGCCTGGACGTTGTCAAGCCGCGGTGAGCCGATTGCGCGTCGACGGAGACCGTGTGACCGCCAACGCGTTTTCGCGCCGGGGTCACCTCCGTGCTCGACGCAGTCAGGCGGCAGAAGCCCCGGTCATCTCGTTGGCGGCAGCGGTGCCGGAACGAACCACTCCCGAGATGTAGCCGACCGAGCCGTCGACGGCGAACGTGTTGGCGATGGCGCCCATCAAAGCGTTCAAATCCCGTATGCGCTACCAACTCTTCTCTCGCTGTTCCTCGGGTAGAATTGCGCCGATGACGGACGACGATCTCAAAGGCCTCTTTGCGGCGCTGCAGCGTGAGAACGCCGGCATGCGAGAGGAGAATGCGGCGGCACACGCGGATACGCGTCGTCACTTTGAGGTTCTGACCGAAGGGAGCCGCAAGGACATTCAACTCGTCGCCGAATCCGTTCTGCTCCTGCGCGAGAAGCTCGATCGTACAGCCAGCAGCCTCGACGAGAAGATCGAACGAACTGCTGCGGAGACACAGGCGATGATCTAGTTCTCGCATGCGGAAGTCGACCGCCGCATGCGCACGCTCGAAGACGCCGTCGCAGACCTACAGGCGCGCGTGGAGCGTCTCGAAGGTTCTACCTGACCCGCGCTCAGCGTTGGGCACATTCTTGGGCACATTCGTCGCCGTCGAGCGCAATAACCCGTTGCTGACACGTGCGCGATACGGCGCGCCCATCAAGGGGTCAAATCCCGTATGCGCTACCAGCCACTCTTCGTAAATCGTTCCCACTCAACCTGTTTTGCGCGACTGTCGCAGAGTCGCGATACGGGCATGAGCTGGCATGTTTCCGAGCAGACACGTCCCACGTATCGACTCGCGGGATGCGCAAAACTTGGATCGCCGCTACGCAGCCTGGGTTAGTGCGTAGTCGTATCGAGACGCTCGACGCGAGCTTGCAACTCGGCGAATGCCTGTTCCAATTTCTCGAGGCGGCGATCAAGCTCGGCGTGAGAGAACTTGATCATCGCCGGTTGAGTAGCGTCCACTCGCACCGTGAACGTCCGATTTGCGGCCTCAGTAGGGTGACTCCCATGCGGGCTATACTCGAGCTCCCCTTTCATCATCAATGGATCTGGAACCTGGAAGTCACCTTGCGCACTACGAGATCGCCGGACCGCTCGGTATGGGCGGGATGGGTGTCGTTTATCGGGCCAGGGACACGAGGCTCGGTCGCGAGGTGGCGATCAAGGTGCTTCCGTCGGAGTTCCTGCAGGACTCGCAACGGGTCGCCCGCTTTGATCGCGAAGCCCGTCTGCTGGCCAGTTTGAGTCATCCCGGCATCGCCGGGATCTACGGTGTCGAAGAGCTCGGCGGCGCGAAGTTTCTCGTCATGGAGCTGGTGGCGGGATCGACGCTGGAGGCGCGCCTCGCACAGGGACCCATCGCGGTCGACGAAGCGATCCCAATCGCCCGGCAGATCGCTGCCGGTCTCGAGGCGGCTCATGAGAAAGGGATCATTCATCGCGACCTCAAGCCTGCGAACATCATGCTGGACACTGAGGGCGCAACCAGGATCCTCGACTTCGGACTCGGACGGAACAGCGACGCGGAAGAGAGGGCCCTCGACGTCGCGAACTCTCCCACCATGGTCCGGGCGGTGACCCATGACGGGATCATTCTCGGGACGGCGCCCTACATGAGTCCCGAGCAGGCTCGTGGCAGGCGGGTGGACAAGCGCGCTGACATCTGGGCTTTTGGAGTCGTGCTCTGGGAGATGCTGACCGGCAGACGACTCTTCGCGGGCGAGACGATCTCCGACACGCTGGCAGCGGTGCTCACCCGTGAGATCGACTCTTCGGAATTGCCACCGGACACGCCGCCTCATGTACGGCTGCTCCTCGATCGTTGCCTCCAGCGCGATCCACGAAAGCGGCTGCGCGATATCGGAGATGCGCTGCTCGAGCTCGACTCTCCGCGGGGGAGCGGAATCACTCCGCAGCTCGAGTCTTCCACCGGTCAGCGCCGGATGTCCTGGGTCCTCAGCCTGATCGGAATTGTTGCTGCGCTCATCGCAGGTCTGTGGCTGGGCCGCGCACGCCCACGGGACGCACACGCGGTCGTTCACAGCACCATCAGTCTGCCTCGGGGCACCCAGCTCGCCGGCTGGAGCTCTCCGGCCGTCGCCATCTCACCCGACGGGTCGGTGGTCGCGTTCGTAGCCGCGCGTGAAGGAAAACAGCAGCTTTACCTTCGCAGGCTGAGTGATGGCGAGGCTCGTGTGGTGGAAGGGAGTGGCGGCGCCGAGGGCCCGTTCTTTTCGCCGGACGGGAAGTGGGTAGCCTTCGGGGCGGGAAACATCTCGTCTCGCGATTCCGATCCGCCTGCGCTCAAGAAAGCACCGGTTGCCGGCGGGGTTGCGCAGGTCATCTGCCCGGTGGAGGACTACTTTGGCGGGACGTGGGGGACTTCAGGCATCTACTTCGTCAATAACGAAAGAGGTGGCATCGAGCGCGTCAGCGCATCAGGGGGATCGCCGCAGAACGTCGGCCGCGGAGAGGCGCCAGCGAACCGCAGAACATTGCTTCACTGGCCGCAGATCCTTCCTGGTGAAGAGACGTTGCTGGTTTCGGCCGAGGACGAGAAAGGAACGATGCGTCCAGCGACGATCGATCTGAAGACCGGCCGGATGTCACTCCTGGAACCAGAGGCGGGGTTCTCCCGATACGTGAAAGACGGCCGGTTGTTCTATGCAGGCCGCGACGGGACGATGTTTGTCGCTTCCTTCTCTCCGAAGAGTCTGCAGATCGAAGGTTCTTCTGCTCCGTTGCTCTCGGACATCGCAGTCACCGCAAACGACGCCGCTGTCTTCGCGGTTTCCGATGAGGGAACCGCGATCTTTGCAAAGGGTTACGTGCGCGGAAGCCAGCGAGAGCTGCGGCGTCTTGTGGACGTGGACCTGCGCGGGGTGGTCACCAGCCTTCCGTTCGACGCAGGAACAATCGATTTCATGGCCACGTCACCGGACGGGACACGGATCGCGCTGACTACCTGGAGCGGGGAGTTGTGGATCTACGACCTGCGACGACAGACGAAGTTGAAGCTTCCTCAGGGACTGCCGAACAAGACACGCCCGGTATGGTCGCGGGACAGCAGGCGGATCTTTCTCACCGCGACGGAATCAAATCTCTCGAGCCTGGTCGAGCAGGATGCCTTCGGTGCGGAGAATCCGCGGAGTCTGCTCCGCGCGGCCGCGGGCGAGTCCTATCCCTCTTCGGTTTCTCCTGATTCCAGGTGGCTCCTCTACTCCTCGACGGGCGGCCGGGGAGCCACAGCGTGGCAAGTCTCGGCAATGCCGCTGAGCGGAGGTGCGGACCGCAAGCTTTTTGAGGGGTACGACCCACAGTTTTCGCCTGACGGCCGATGGATCTCGTATCAGTCCAACCATTCCGGACTCGATGAGGTGTACCTGAGGTCGTTCCCCGACACACGCCAGAAGGTTCTGGTCTCCTCGGGTGGCGGTCGCGGTGCCCGCTGGGCCGCTGACGGACGGAAGCTGTTCTATTGGCGGGGGAACGACCTCATGGCGGTGGTTGTCCAGGCCGGACCCGAGCTGACACTTGGGAATCCAGAGGTGCAGTTTTCATCGCCGAATGTGGATATGCGCTCCTCACGATATGTTCGCGGCTTCGATGTATTGGGGGATCGCTTCCGTATGCTGCAGTCCGAGCCAGAGTCGGGGGTACTGACGAATCTGGAGCTGGTGCAGAACTGGTTCTCGGAAATCGAAAGCGGCCGTCCGCGAGAGTAACGTCGGAGTCGGTGCGGAGCATCTCCGTGCGCAGATCTCGCGCGCCGCCCGCCACACCGTGTGGGGTGCCGTTCGCACACCGAAGCGTGCATGCAAGTCCCGTATGCGCTACCAGCGTCGCTTCTCCGATTCCGCCGCCTTTTCCCGGGCGCGTTCGACCGCTTCGAGCCTGGAGACGATTTGTCGAGAAGCGCAAGCCCTGACGCCCGCGTGCGATCGAGTGAGCATACAATCGACGTCTCCCGATGATTGGCCGCACACTCGATCGCTACCGCATCGAAGCGAAGCTGGGTGAAGGCGGCATGGGCGTCGTCTACAGGGCGCGCGACACGTACCTCAACCGCGTGGTGGCCCTGAAGATCATTCCGCCGGAGAAAGTCGCGGAATCGAATCGGAAGGAGCGCTTCATCCGCGAGGCCCGTGCAGCCAGCGCGTTGAACCATCCCAACATCGTCACTGTCCACGACGTGCGCTCCGATGACGGAGTGGATTTCATCGTACTGGAACACGTCGAGGGCCGGCCGCTCAGTGAGGTCATCCCCCCCGAGGGTCTGCCCATTCGGCTCGCCTTGCAGTACGGCACGCAGATCGCCGACGGGCTTGCGGCCGCACACGGCGCGGGCATTCTTCATCGCGATTTGAAGCCGTCGAACGTGATGATCACGAGCGACGGTCACTGCAAGGTCCTGGACTTCGGTCTGGCCAAACTGACCGAGCCGTCCGACCTGTCGCCCGAATCCCCCACACTTGCCGCTCCCCTCACCGAAGAGGGAGTGATCGTCGGGACCGTCGCCTACATGTCGCCGGAGCAGACGGAGGGGCGGAACGTGGACGCGCGATCGGACATCTTCAGTCTCGGCATCGTCCTCTACGAGATGACCACGGGACGGAAACCATTCGTGGGAAACAGTCGCGTCGCGATTCTCCACAACGTCCTCCACGACGAACCTCCGCCCCCGCGGCAGGCCAACGCCCGCATCCCTGTCGATCTCGAGAAGGTGATCCTTCGATGTCTTCGGAAGGATCCCTCCCGCCGTTTTCAGACGATGCTGGATTTGAAAGCGGCGCTCGAAGACCTCCGCGCCGAATCGGCCACGGTGTCCAGCCGTCCGGTGCCTGGCGTCGACAGGAAACGATGGTGGCCCGGGGCAATCCTCGCTGCCGTGCTGTTGATGGCGGCGGTGTGGATCGTGTTCTCGGGCCGCGCCACGCGACCCGAAACATCAAGCCGAGCCACTGCCGTGGCCCTTACGACCTTCGCCGGCGCGGAGCGTTATCCCGCCTTTTCACCCGATGGCAATCAGGTCGTTTACACCTGGAACGGTCCGACGGCTGACAATGAGGATCTCTACGTTCAAATGATTGGCTCGGGCACGCCACTCCGCCTGACCACCGATCCACTCAGTGACTTCAATCCCGCCTGGTCGCCGGACGGACGCTGGATCGCCTTCCTGCGGGGCGTCAACGGAATGATCAAAGAGAACGTGCACGAACTGAGACTCGTCGCGCCGCTCGGCGGTCCGGAGCGAAAAGTCACGGAAGTCCGTGTGCACATTACGTCGGACGTTCCGGCCGCCTACATCAGCTGGTGTCCCGACAGCAGCTGTCTGGTCATCACCGATGCAACGAGCGATGGAAAACGCGACGCGCTCTACGTCGTCTCGATCGAGACCGGGGAGAAGCGGCCATTGACCGCACCGCCAGCAGCAGCGATTTCAGACAGCAGTCCCGCCATCTCGCCTGACGGACGGACTCTCATCTTCCGGCGCGCTCTGGCCTGGGGCATCGGCGAGATCCATGCACTGCCCCTGGGAGACGGCGTCACGCGCGCTGGAGAATCACGTCTCGTCGTCTCCAGAGACTTCAACGGCGAGCACCCCGCATGGCTGCCGGACGCAAAGGAAATCCTCGTTTCGGCGAAGAGTGGACTGTGGCGCGTGAGCGTGTTCGACGACGATCCGCCCGTGAAACTTCCCTTCGCCGGTGAAGACGGTTTGCTCGCAGCCATTGCGCCCGCGACAGCGAATCATGGACCGCGGCTCGTCTACGCCCGAAGCTACACGGACCTCAACATCTGGCGCATCGACATGAGCAGGCCCGGTGTCGCCACCGGGACGCCTCCGCGAGTTGCCATCGCGTCAACGAGGATGGACATCCACGCGCAACTCTCCCCAGACGCAAAGCGCATGGCCTTCACGTCGACCCGTTCGGGTGACTGGGAGATCTGGACATCCGACACCGACGGCGCGAACGCCGTGAAACTCACCTCCATGAAGGCTCACGCCACCGGCGGCCCGCGCTGGTCCAACGACGGCCGCTGGATCGTTTTCGGCTCGAATCAACCGGGCAACTTCGATCTCTTCATGATTCCGTCCACGGGTGGGAAACCGCGCCGCCTGACGAACCATCCGGCGTTCGATCAGGGCGCAACGTTTTCGCACGATGGACGCTGGATCTATTTCTGCTCGACACGCACAGGCGAGTATCAGATCTGGAAGATGCCCTTCGGCGCCGGAGCTGCGACGCAGATCACAACACGCGGCGCCTGGTACGGCCTCGAAGCAGCCGATGCCCGTTCGCTGTACTACACGCATGTCGATGACGTGAACGGCGTGCTCTGGCAGCTTCCGTTTGCTTCCCGTTCGCTCAAACGAGTTGTGGACGGTCTTCTGGGGTGGGGCTTCGTTCCGGTCGATGCCGGAATCTATTATTTCGATCGCGCCGGCGGTCAGGCCCGCTTGCGTTTTCTCGACTTCGCCACTGACGAAACGCGCACCGTTGCCGAAAACCTCGGCAGCGTTCAATGGGTGCCGACGGCAACGCGCGACGGCCGCGTGCTCTTTTACTCGAAGGTCGACAGCTCTACCGACGATCTGATGCTGGTCGACAACTTCCTCTAGAGACGGGCCCCGCGTCAGACCGGCAGATGCGGCGCTTCGGAGTGGGGTGAGCCCCGCCTCTCAGCGAACTCGCATTTCGTGTCCACGAAATCGCGTTCATGGGACGTCTTGGTGCCAGGCCCGTCGTCAACTTTCGCGACAATCCTTCAAAGTCTCGTCTCGGGACCGCGAATCTTCGTGAGCACCGACCCCGAGGATATGATGAGCCGGTGAGCCCAAGCCACCCGCTCGACACCTCGCCCGCTGCCGACCGGATGCAGTTCGAGCGGTTGCGGGCGATGTCGCCGGAAGAGAGGGGCGCGATCCTCACTGCCCTGACGCTGACCGTGCAGGAGCTGGCTCTGGCCGGTCTTCGGCAGCGCCACCCGGGCGCCACCGAGGACGAGCTATGGCTCCGGCTCGCGGTGCGCCGCCTCGGGGCGGACGTTGTGCAGCGCGTGACCGGGTGGACCGCCGGCGAGCCATGACGCCGGTCGACCCGCTGGCCACCGCCGCGCTGGTGGCCGGTCTGCTCGAGGCTCTCGGGATTCCCTATGTGATCGGCGGCTCGGTGGCGTCCTCATTGCTCGGCGAACCGCGGTCGACGCTCGACCTCGATCTCATGATCGACGCGGATGAAGGGCGCGTACGCGCACTCGTCGACGCGTTGCGCGAAGAGTTCTACGTCGATCTGGACGACGCCATCGCCGCAATGCGCGGTTCGTCGTCATTCAATGCCATTCGCTACGACTCGGTCATGAAGGTGGACTTCTTCATCGCCGAGCCGCTCGGACGCCGGCAGATTCAGCGACGCAGGGGGATCCGCGTTCGACCGGACCTGCCGATGTTGTACTTTTACGCCGTCGAAGACCTGATCCTTCGCAAGCTGCTCTGGTTCCGGCTGGGCGGCGGCGTATCCGACCGGCAATGGCGAGATGTGGTGTCGCTGCTCAAGGTGACGGGGCAAGACCTCGATCGTCCTTATCTTTCGACTGCAGCAGCGGAGGAAGGGGTCGCGGACCTACTGAGCCGCGCCACTGAGAACGCCGGCACAGGCCTCTTCTCCTGACGCGATGCACTGGATTCACTCTTGCCTGCGCAGGTGCGCCTTCACGGTTCCCTCCCCATCGGGGTGCGCCCGCTTCTAATGACATCGTAGATGTCATCCGCTCCGCGTGGGCCGGCTGGCGACCAACGTGCCCGAGGCTTGGCCAACCAGCGCAGCCGGCCGTGCCCGCTCAGTTGACCGATTTCGATTAGACTCGACACCTCATCCCACAATGAAAAATCCGGGCAGTTCCTCGGGGAGCGGAATCGTCGCTCGGACGACGAGAGCGAAGAACCGATGATCGGGGAGAGAGTCGCGCATTACCGCATCACTGCCGCGATCGGCGCCGGCGGCACGGGACAGGTGTACCGCGCCACCGACACGAAACTCGG
>JANMSA010000214.1:0-2216 GCA_031388865.1 Acidobacteriota bacterium
TTGCCGGTTTGTTGGCGGAGTTCATCCTCGGCGGTGGAAGCGGGATCGGACTCCGCGGGCTGGTCATAACGACATTGCTTGGCGTTGTCGGGGCGATCGTCGGGGGCTTCGTCAGCGTGAAACTCGGCTATGGCGACGTTACGGGCTTTAACGTCCGAAGCCTCGTCATCGCTGTGCTCGGCGCGATCGCGGTGATCATCGTCTTTCGGGCTGTATCGTCACGCGGCAGCAAACGCGGTGGGCTTATCTAAGCTCTTGGATGGCGCCCGGTCGCACGGCTCGACTAGTGCGCGTACGGCAAAGCGGGGCTTGCCGCGGTTCAACCGTCGCTCGCGTTGGTCGCCGAGCCTTCACACCGTGGTAGGATAGGCGTACCACAGCCTGCACTGAGAGCGCCATGAGCGCCGTACCGGAAGGACGGCGCTCTTTGTCTACCCACGTCACGACTCACCCCGAGGTCGAGCAGGTCGCGCTCTTCGCCCTGACGCCCGCGCCCTGGAACCCGCGCAGCATCAAAGACGAGCGTTTCCAGAACCTCTGCCGCTCGCTCGAAGCCGACCCAGACTTTCTCCAGCTGCGCCCGATCCTGGCAACTGCGGACGGCACCATCTTCGCGGGGAACATGCGCTACCGCGCCGCCCAACAGCTCAGCTGGGAGACAATCCCGGCCGTCCTCGTGGACATCCCAGCAGCGCTCGCAAAGGAACGCGCCCTGCGCGACAACGCCCAGTGGGGAGAGTGGGAGGAGGTCTCCGGCGAAGCCGCGAAACGCGCGGCGACGGCTTCACCTACTATGTGCTTGGAGTTGGTAGAGACGCGGCGACGAAGGCCCCGCCAACGGGGCTTATGCCGGGCGACCACGATCGCAAGGTTGTGCGACACGAGGTTGGAGAGAGCGAGATCAGGACGGAGACGGGCCGTTATAACGTGGAGCATCGGGACTAACGTGCGCGGGAGGTTGTCATGGCGAGGTTTCTCGATCGGGCCGACGCAGGCCGGCAATTGGCCGCCTTGCTGCGAAAGCGCGGGCTGCAAGGGGGAGTCGTCCTGGGCATACCGCGCGGTGGGATGCCGGTCGTGGCGGAGGTCGCTCGGGCACTGGGCGCGGAGCTTGGCGTTGTGGTCGCCCGCAAGCTAAGGGCGCCGTATCAGCCAGAACTCGCCGTCGGTGCAGTGACGGCCGACGGCGGGCTCTGGGTCAATGAGCAACTGGCGGCCGACGTGGGCGCTGATGCGAAGTACCTGGCCGAGGAGCAGGAGCGCCAGGTGGGCGAGGCGTGTCGCCGCGAGGAGGAGTTCAACGGCGGTCGCCGACCAGTGGTTGAGGGGCGCACGGTCATCATCGTTGACGACGGAATCGCGACCGGGGCGACCGCGATCGCCGCCGTGCGGGCGATGCGGACGCGGGGCGCGCGGAAGGTCACTCTCGCCATCCCGGTCGGCCCGCCCGATGCGGTCCAGGCGATGCGAGCGGAGGCGGATGACGTTGTCTGCCTGGCCTGCGAGGCGGATTTCCACGCGGTCGGCCAGTTCTACGCTGATTTCCCGATCGACGGGAAGAGCGGTGATGGCTTCTTCTCCTACCTAGCCGAGCTGCGCCGCTCTCAAAGCACGGGGCCGGGGATGAGTAGCACTTGAACCCTGGTGTAAGCTGAACCAAGGAGGAAAACTATGGCGACACGAACCGAATGGGCGATCCGCCGCGCAGGGCAGGACGATCGCGACGCTGTCTTGAAGCTCTGGGAGTCCGCTGGCTTGTCCGGCGCAGACGAGCTCGAATGGCAGGCGCTCACCAACGGGGCGGCAGCCAGGCTGCTGGTCAGCCACGAGGGCGAGCAGCCTATCGAGACCGCCGTGGACGAATATCAGCAGAGGGGCGCCGCCGACCGATGGTAGTAGATGCGGCAATCGGCAATGTTGGCGACTGGCACCCGATACCGGAACGTCTCGGCGCGTGCAATGAAACGTTGCGGCATAAAGTCTGCCGCCCGGGGCGTGACTGCCCTCATTGAACCCTCTCAGCAATTTAACCTTCGCGCATTTGATGCCAACTCCTGTGCTCCGCGAAGGACCCGGTTCACTCGAGGCTGAGCAGCGGAGCGTCCTCCTCGACCACGTCGCCAACTTCCACATGGATGGCCGAGACGCGGCCGTTGGCGGGCGAAACCACGGGGGTTAGCATCTTCATGGACTCCAGAATTAGAAGTTCGTCCTCT
>JANMSA010000285.1:0-5768 GCA_031388865.1 Acidobacteriota bacterium
CGGGTCTACGGGTCTACGGGTCTACGGGTCTACGGGTCTACGGGTCTACGGGTCTACGAGTCTTCGAGTCTTCGAGTCTACGAGTCTACGAGTCTACGAGTCTTCGAGGGACTTCCGAGGCTGTAGGTTCACAATCTCACAGTCTCAGAGAGGGGCAGCGGTCCTGTGCGACTGGGAGACTGTGGACCTGCGAGCTTCTCGAAGACTCGAAGGCTTGAAGACTCGAAGACTCGAAGACTCGAAGACTCGAAGACTCGAAGACCCGCAGACCCGCAGACCCGCAGACTGGCCGTACAATCCCCCGGTGCCCAAGCTCACCGCCGACATCACGAACGAGCTCTCGCGTCAGATCGACAGGATCATTCGCGATGGGTGGTTCCCCGATCAGGAGTCGGTGATCCGTGAGGCGTTGCTGCAGTTTGTCGACGCGAAGTCCTTCCTGGGCGATTCGCCGCGCATGCTGCATCGGTTCGCAGCGGATGCGTTGAACGACTCCAAACCCGAGGTGGCGCTCAAGTTCGTGTATCGCGCGATTTCGCTGCTCGCCAATCAGGACACAACCGACTTCACGCTTTACCAGGCCCTCATCGAGTTGCGCGTGCAGATTCTGCTCGTCCTTGGACGTGAGGAGGAAGCGCTCGCAGGACTGGAGGAAGCGCGCGAGAAACTCCCCAACAATCCTGCCGTGGCCCGCTGGATCGAGCGATTGAAGAAGAACCGGCCTCCAGGCGAAGCGTGAGACACCGCTACGGCTTCCTCGACCCGGATCTCATCCGCCAGCTCCTCAGCGAAATGGGCTTGCGTCGTCTCTTCAACCATCTTCTGCTGCAGAGCGGCGGAGATGTGGAGGAGGCCATGCGCTGGATGCGAGCGCTGCAGGAGCGCGGCTACATCGATCGCGATGTCGACCTCGACGCGTTCTTCGCACAGCTGATGAAAGAAAACGTGATCGGCATGGACGGCGAGGGCAACGTCGTCCTTGGCGCGGGCGGCGAGCGTCAGATCCGGCGGGACGCGCTGGACGAGATCTTCGGAGGACTGCAGAAGTCGATCACGGGTTCGCATTCGGTGAGTTCGGCGGGGCAGGGGACGGAGCGGCTCACCGAGACTCGCCCTTATCAGTTCGGCGATGATCCGATGGCCATCGACTCCGTCCGCTCCCTGCAGAACGCGATGAAGCACAACGATCCCTCCGGCGCGCTGTCGATCGACGAGGATGACCTGGAGGTGTTCGAGACCGAGCACAACTCCAGCTGCGCGACGGTCGTGATGATCGACATCTCACACTCCATGATCCTGTATGGCGAAGACCGCATCACACCTGCAAAGAAGGTGGCGCTCGCGCTGACGGAGCTGATTCTCACCAAGTACCCCAAGGACGCCATCGACGTGCTGCTCTTCGGGGATGAGGCTCGCGAGGTCCCGATCTCGGACATCACTTACGTGCAGGTCGGGCCGTACCACACCAACACGAAAGCGGGCCTGCAGCTCGCGCAGCAGATCCTCCGCCGGCGAAAGCACGGCAACAAGCAGATCTTCATGATCACGGACGGCAAGCCGTCCGCACTGACGGAGAACGGACGTCTGTACACGAACTCGTTCGGCCTGGACATGAAGATCGTCAACCGGACCCTCGAGGAGGCGGATCGCTGCCGCCGCGCGGGCATCCCCATCACCACGTTCATGCTGGCTACGGATCCTATGCTGGTGAACTTCGTCGAGCAGCTCTCGAAGATCAACCGCGGCCGCGCCTTCTACTCCTCCCCCGACCGCCTTGGCGAGTACATCCTCGCGGACTACATCCGCAACCGCCGCAAGTTCGTGCACTGACCACGAGTATCAAAGTGGGGTCAGACCCCACGTTGATACTCAACGGGGGAAATTGAAGCCCGCGCGGACGCGCGGGTCGACGCCCAGGCTGTAGAGGTGGGAGTAGGGCCAGGGCTCAGTCCGCGCGAAGTTGCCGTTGTGGTTGAAGCCCCACTGACGGAAGTCTGTGTTGATGGCGTCCAGCGATTTACCGGTGAGTTTCGTCAGGGCGTCGTCCGTGCTCGACCCACGCGCAAGCTCTCCGGTCAGTCGGGCGATGACGACGGCGCCGTACCGATCCTCCAGGAAGCGGATGAATGTCTGAGCGACCACGTAGGCAGCCGGCTCGCTGTTCGTCTCCATGACGGCATCGAGAAGGGAGACCGGCAGCACGAGAGCGGGAGGTGTTTCAGTGAACGCGTTCTCCTGACGCTCGACGAGCTCCATTCGCGTGGCCACCCCCTCCTGAAACCAGCGAGGGGCGTTGTCCCTGGTCGCCTGGGCGATGATTGCGTGTGTCAACTCGTGTGTGATCACTGCCACGACCTCCGGCTTGAACTGCGCCACAGCGGCAAAGGGGAAGAGGATCTCGCCGTCGTAGAGGCCGAGGATGTGATCGCCGCCGGTGATGTCGCTGCTGAACTCTTCCCAGCTCAGCACGTTGACCGGTACGCGGCGAAAATCGACGGGAGGGAACTTCTGCCGCAGGCGCGCGAGCTCCGCTTCGAGAAGCTCACCGATGCGCGAGGCGAGCGCGGGGTTGATTTTCGCGTCATGACGCACGTCGAAGTTCGCGGTGGCGAGCACCTGCGAGCTCGTTGCGAGCGCGCGCCGCAGCTCGAGTCTCCTCAACTGGATGCGGATCAGCTCTTCGTGCGGTTTGCTCTGCACTGCGCGAAACAAGCGATCGGCCGTGCTCCACTGCCCGGCCATGCTGAGCCCCTCCGCGATCGCGAGGACCGCATTCGGATCGCGGAGCTTGCGAACCGCATCTGTTTCCGCCAGCGCGCGCGCTTCGTCGAACCGGTTCATACGGAGCAACGCGCGCATGCGCAGGACGACCAGGTCCGGTGTCAACTCTCCGCTGGTCAACGTCAGCACGTCCGGCCAGCGTCGATTCCGCGCGAGCGCGAACACGGCGGTGATGAGGCGCGTATGCCGCGCCGTTCCGCTCTTCTTCAGCAGGTCCTGCGCCGCGCGCAGCTCTCCCGCATGCCGTCGATCCTCACCGTACGTCGCAGGGACGACCAGCGCGTTCCTCGGTGCGAGCGCTGCGCCGTTCGGAATCTCGAGCGCGCCTGCCCCGATTTCGACGCGAAGACGTTCGCCGCAGATGAACGTGCTCGCGCCGGCGGGCCAGGCGGCCGCGCGTGTGCCGAGGATCGGGCTGCGGCGGATTGGCTCGAGCGCGGAGTAGAACGAGACCAGCGCTTTCGCGCGCAGATCGGTGAGCAGATTTTCGCGAACGAGGTCTTCGCGCGGCTTCGGGTCGAGCATCCACGCCGTGCGAAAGGCCTCATACGTGCCTTCGCGGTAGTACGCATCGGCATCGCGCGAGCCGAGACCGCGCATGCGCTGCAGAAAGGTGCGGCTGCGATCGCCGGTGAGCGAGTTCGCCGCCTCGTGCAGGATGTCGTCACGGACCGGTTTCATCGCCGCGGCGCGGTCGAACGCAAGAGCCGCTTCCCCCTCATCGCCCGCGTCGAGCGCGATGCGCGCACGGGAAAGCTCCTCGAGTGGAGCGCGAGCAGCCATACGGCGCGCTGCATCCGGGGGCGGCCGGAGGTGCGGGTAGAGCGTCGCCGCTCCGAACGCGGTGCCGGCGGCGAGCAGCGCAACTCCGAGGAGCCGGTGTTGCGCGAGGATGCCGAGACCGATGAGCGTGAGCGCCGCTGCAACGGCGAGCGGTTTCACGGGGAGGGGAAGGCGCCTCCCGGCAGGTGCGCGCAGAGGCTCGGCTGTCGAATCCGCAAGTGTCAGCACTTCGTGCAGCCGCCACGCGTTGCCTGTGCGTTTCATCCGGAAGAGCAGGCCGTCGGCTGAGCCGTCGGGCCGCGCGATGGCGAAGGCGGCGTCGCTGCTGGCGTCCGTCGTACGCAGCGTCCACGTCGCGCCTTCGTGCCGGCCCGTGCTTTGATGCAACTGTGCGAGGGCTTCGGCCTTCGGAAGCGCGCGCAGCGGAGCTTGGGGATCGAGCTGCGCGTAGATCGCCGACGGTCCGCCTTCGAGAAACGCCGCCGCGACCACCACGGCCGCAGCTTCGGCGTCAGTGATCGCGCGCGGCTCCGCCGCGACGTGCGTCGCCATGACCAGGAGGAGTGCGGCGAGCAGGAATGCCGTGAGCACCTTCATCGGCGGAATTGTCGTATGAACCGGTTCGTTCTGCGGCCTGTGCGCAAATTATTTGCGGTATCCCTCCTGACCCTGACCGCGTCCGCGAACGAGATCTCCTACCGTTCGCTGCAGTCCGGCTCGGCTTCGGGCCCCACGACGCTGCACGATCGCGGCATCCTTGGTGAGGGACAGATCGTGGCCATTCTGGACACCGGCCTCGATTACAACAACTGCTATTTCTCCGAGCCCGACAATTCGCCGCCACCCTTCAACACGGGAACGCCATCGGGTGGCCTGCGCTCCGGCAACGTCGACCTCTCGCGGCGGAAGGTGGTCGCATACAACTTTCTCAATTCGTGCGAGCAGTATCCGGGGCGCCCCGGATGTGACACGCCGGGCGACCCTGCCTCGCTGGATAATCAGGGACACGGTACGCACTCCGCGGGCAGTGCGGTCGGCGACCGCGATGCGCCGGGTGTCCATGACTACGGCGACTCCGTCGCACCGCTGGCCAAGCTGATCGTGCAGGACGGCGGGTACACCGGTGGCGACGTCTGCATTCAGTTTCCTGGTGTGGGCTGCCCCGCGAAGCTCACGCCGGTGTTCCAGCAGGCATACGCGCAGGGTGCGCGCATTCACTCGAACTCGTGGGGAGACCGTCAGGGCTCGCGCTTCAGCCCCCCCACCGCGAACTATCCCCAGACGGCGTACGACGTCGACGCCTTCGTCTGGTCGCATCCCGACATGCTGGTGATCTTCAACACGGGCAATCTGGGAGCGAAGATTCCGACACCGACCAGCTCCCTCTCCGCGCCCGGGAGCGCGAAGAACACATTGCAGATCGGCGGCACGCGCTCGGGGAGCAATCAGGACGACATCCTCGCGGAGTTCACGCTTTTCGGGCCGGCCCGCGACGGCCGGATCAAGCCGGACCTCGTCGCCGCGTCTCGCGTCACGGCTGCGAACGCAGACTTCGACAACAACCCGGCAACCTGCGACGTTGGACTCGACGTGGGCACCTCATGGTCCTCTCCCACCGTCGCCGGCGCTGCAGCCCTCGTGCGCCAGTACTACACCGACGGTTTTTATCCGAGCGGGAAGCGCAACGGGGCCAATGCTCTGACCCCGAGCGCCGCGCTCATGAAGGCGACGCTCATCGCGTCAGCACGACCCGTCACGAAGCGACGCGATCCAGTGACAGGCGCCGTGGCCCTAACGCTCCCCGTGCCATCGCGGGAGCAGGGATGGGGCTTTCCTGTGCTCGACCAGGGGCTCTACTTCGAGGGCGACGCATTGCGCACACGGGTGATCGACGTGCCACTCGGGAAGGGACTCGGCGTCGGGCAATCTGCAACGATCCGCGTCAACGCTCGCGCGGGCACTCCGCTGAAGGCAGTGCTGGTTTGGACCGATCCGCCCGGTACCGTTCGTTCGTCCACGACCGACTCGACTCCGCAACTGGTGAACGACCTCGATCTGCTCGTGGTGAGCGGCGGCACGACGCATCTGGGAAACGGCGCGACCCCCGATCGCATCAACAACGTCGAAGTCGTTTCGCTCGCCGATCCGGCAGCCGGCACCTATGCCATCACCGTCGCCGCGCAGAAGCTCGGCTTCGGTTCGCG
>JANMSA010000325.1:0-7750 GCA_031388865.1 Acidobacteriota bacterium
CCTACCGCCACCGTCAACCAGACTATAGATTCACCCACACGCTCTTGGTCTGCGTGTACTTTTCCAGCGCGTCCCGGCCCTGGTCGCGACCGAAGCCGGACTCCTTGAAGCCGCCGAACGGCAGCGCCGGGTCGTAGAGGATGTACGTGTTGACCCAGACGGTGCCCGCCTTGATCGCGCGGGCGATGCGGTGCGCTTTCGAAACGTCGCGTGTCCAGACCGCGGCGGCCAGTCCGTACACGGTGTCATTCGCCTTCGCAACCGCATCCTCGGCATCTTTGAACTTGATCGTAGCCAACACCGGTCCGAAAATCTCTTCTCGCGCGATGCGGTGCCCCGGCTGAACATCGTCGAAGATGGTCGGCTGGACGAAGTAGCCTTTGCCGGTGCCGATGTCCGCGCGCTGGCCGCCTGCGACCAGTTTTGCTCCGTCTTTCTTGCCCGACTCGATGTAGTCGAGCACCGTCTCCATCTGTTCTTTGGAGACGATGGCGCCGAGGCGGGTCTTGGGGTGGAGCGGGTCGCCGGCCTGGATCTTGTTCGCACGCTCGATGACCTTGGCCATCAGCTCTTCGTGCGCTCCTTCCTCCACGAGCAGTCGAGAGCCTGCAGCGCAGACTTCGCCCTTGCCGTAGAAGATCGCGTTGAGCGCACCCTTCGCTGCCGCGTCGAGATCCGCGTCTGCGAAGACGATGTTGGGGGACTTGCCGCCCAGCTCCAGCACCACCTTCTTCAGCGTCTTCGCCGCACGGGCCATGAGCCCGCGGCCGACTTCGGTCGAGCCGGTAAACGCGATCGCGTCGATGCCAGGGTGATCGACGATGGCGTTGCCGACCACGCTGCCGCGGCCGGGGACGACGTTCAGCACACCAGCGGGGAGGCCGCACTCGCGAGCGTACTCCGCGAACTTGAGCAGCGACAGCGAGGTGTTTGATGCGGGCTTGGCGACGATGGTGTTCCCGCACGCGAGAGCCGGCGCGATCTTCCACACCGCCAGCATCAGCGGAAAGTTCCAGGGAGTGATCGATCCGATCACGCCCACGGGCTCGCGCAACGTGTAGGTGAAGGCGTTGTCCGCAACCGGGATCGTCTCCCCGGTGACTTTGCCGGACCAGCCGGCAAAGTAGTAGAGACACTCGGCGGCCGCGGGGGTATCGACGAACTGCGACTCGAAGATCGGCTTGCCGTTGTCGATGGTCTCGATGCGCCCGATCTCTGCCGCGCGCGCGGTGAGCATGTCCGCCAGACGCCACATGATCTTGGCCCGATCGCGCGGTTTCATCTTCTGCCACTCCGAGCCCGGCTCCATCTGCGCGCGAGCGGCCTTGACCGCCGCGTCGACATCCTCCGCACCCGCGGACGCGACGTCCGTGATCTTCTCCTCGGTCGCCGGATTCGACGTCACGAACGTCTCGCCGGAGCGGGCGTCGACGAATTCGCCGTTGATGAAGAGCTTATTTTGAACGATGGAATCGGAAGGCGTAGCGGTCATGGCGGGATGCTACTGCAGTCGGCGCGATCCGCGTCAAACTGAGCCGACTGACCAGCTCATCGCACCCGTCGCACGATGAGAAGAATCACTACCTTTCCTGCTCCCAGTTCTGGACAAGAGTGACGGTCGTCGTCACACCGCTGTCGTCCGGAGTCACGTTCATCACGAACTGTCTTCCGTCACTCGTCGCGTACTGCGCACGGGTCAAGCCGGAATAAAACCGCATCGGCATCGGCAGCAGTACCTGCGCCGCGTCCACTGTGAATGAGTGGGGGGTCTCCCGCACGGGGGCCGACCACAACTTCCGATCCTGACCGGCGAAGTAAATCTCGCTTCCGTCTGGAGCCCAGCTGGGCAACACGCCTCCTGCGGAGGAGACCTGCCACTTGCCGTCGTCGGTTCCCTCCGCGAAGCTGCGCACGTAGATTTCCGGCCGCCCGGACTCTCCGGAGGTATACACCACCCACTTCCCATTCGGGGACACCCGCGCACCCATTTCGGCGAAAGGCGTGGACAGAAACGTACGGGACCGCCCATCGCGGAACGAATACACCATGATGTCCCAGCTGCCCTTCGGCGTGAGTACGTGGTATAGAAGAATGTCTTCGCGGGGCCAGTCGCTGAGCACCTTCCGGGCCGCGTCCTTGATCAGCGAACGCTCGGCTCCCGTCCCGTTGGAGGGTTTGAGGTGAATGTTGCCTGCTCCCGACTCGAACGAGGTGAAGGCGATCGTCTTTCCGTCGGGCGACCAGACCGGTCCCCATTCGTCCGCCTTCCCGAACGTAAAGCGGGTGCTCACGCCGCGGGCCATGTCGTAGCGAAAAATATCGAGCTTGCCGACGCTTGATTGAGCGCAGTACGCGAGCGACTTGCCGTCCGGGGAAAGGCGCGGATCGTAGTACTCATTGGGCTGCGCAAGCGCGGCGATCTCTTTTCCTCCGCGGTCGTACCAGGCCATTCTCGTATTGATCGCCCCACCTGAGACGAATGTCAGTGTGCCGGTGTCGGACGCGGAGAAGTTCGCGAATCCAAAGTTGCTGCTCGACTGGATCCCCTCCGTCAAGGGGATCGCCTCGCCCTCGAACTCGAGTGCGACCGGATCGAAGCGCCGCGCACGAAGAACGCCGTCCCGCACGAACAGCACGTGGCCCGTGGCGCTCCAGATCGCTGCAGCGTCGGCGCGCAGCAACGGCCGGGATGGGCCTCCCTCCAGCGACCCCACCGATACATTCGTCCCTTCGGCACTGAAGGTCTGACTGAAGTAGAGAAAGTGGACTCCGTCGGGAAGGAAGGATGGGAAACGGTGGGACGCCTCGTTCTGGAGCCGCGTCGCAGGAAGCGTTTCGCCTCCGCTGGCGGACACGTTGACCAGCGGCTCGCCGGATTGCTTCGCGAAGACGATCCGGTCGCCCTTTCCCCACGAGCCGCCACGACCCGCGGACGCCTCGGCAATCCGCTCCACCGGTCCTCCGCGCGCCTCCGTCCGTCTCAACAGATTGTCTGCAAAGAATCCGAGATGCTTGCTGTCCGGCGACCAGAATGGAAAGCTCGCCCCCTCCGTGCCGGGCAGTCGCTGCGCCACCGCCGAAGACAGGAGACGGACCCAGAGCGCCGACCGGCCGTCCGCACCGCTCGCGACGAAGGCGATGGCGTTTCCATCCGGCGAGATCACTGCCGAAGATATATCGAACGCAAACCGCGTCGATTCCGGCGCTACGATGGCAGTCACGATCCGCTTCGCCGGCCTGGAAGGAACATAGGCCGCCAAGGCTCCGGCCGCGATGACCGCGGCTGCGGCGATGGACCACGCCAGCCGCTCGCGCCACTTCCGCCGCAGAATCACCGGCGCCGCGACACCAGCCTGTGATCCTGTCGCGCGAATCCACTTCAGCTCCTCGGCCACGTCGCGCGTGCTCTGCCACCGCTCTGCCGGATCTTTGGCCAGACAGCGCTGAATCACATGCTCCAACGCGAGCGGAGCAAGGGGCTGGACCTGCGAGATCGGTGCGGGCTGGGAGGCCACGATGGCGGCGATGAGACTCGTTCTGGTCTTGCCTTGAAACGCCCGGCGGCCCGTGGCCATCTCGTACAGCAGCGCGCCGAGCGCGAAGATGTCGGTGCGGTGATCGACGTTGATCCCTTCCAGCTGCTCGGGGGCCATGTACTGGAACGTCCCGAGGATCGTTCCTTCCTGCGTCAGCGACTTCTGGGCGGTCTCGCCATCGGCGATCACTTCCAGCCCTGAGCTGCGAGCCAGACCGAAGTCGAGCAGCTTCGCCCCGCTCCGCGTCACCATCACATTCGCCGGTTTCACGTCGCGATGAATCACGCCCTGGCCGTGCGCCTTGTCCAGCGCCTCGGCCACCTCGATCCCGTAGCGCAGCACCTGGTCCATCGGAAGCGCGTTTGCGCCAATCCGGTCCGCCAGAGTCTCCCCTTCGAGAAGCTCCATGACCAGATAGCCGTCGCCGACGTCGTACAGGCGGCAGATGTGAGGATGCTCGAGCTGCGAGATCGTCCTCGCCTCGCGCTCGAAGCGCAGCTTGAGCTGAGCGTTGTTCGAGAACTCCGCGGGAAGAATCTTCACCGCGACACTGCGCTCGAGACGGGTGTCGCGGGCGCGGTAAACCTCGCCCATCCCGCCCGCGCCGATTGGCGCAATGATCTCGTAAGGCCCGAGCCGTGTTCCCGGAGTCAGGGGCATGCGCTCCTCTCTGAATCGTGTCGGGCGAGGGTACACCATGCCCTTCCCGTTCTACACGGCCGCCGGCTCCTCCACGTACGGCGTGATGTCGAAGTCCCGGAGGTACATCTCGTGGATCTGCTCCATCTCGGCGTCGGTCAGCGGCGGGTGCTCCGAGGCGGCGGCGAACTCCTCGATCTGCGCCTCGTCGTAGATGTTCGGCAGCGCGGAGACGATGCTCGGGTGAGCGTACAGCCAGAGCAGCGCAAGCTGGCCGAGTGTCACGCCGCGCTCGCGGCACAGCGGGATGAGGCGATCGACTTTCTGCAGACCTTCCACAAGCCACGACCGCGGCCGGTGAGAACGGTGATCGCTCTCGTCGAACTTCGTGTCGATGGTGTACTTCCCTTCGAGCATGCCGGAGGAGTGCGTAACGCGGATCAGGAACTGCGGACCGGCATCGCTCTTCCAGGCCCGAAACGACGTTTCGAATGCGGACGACGTCGCGCACATCTTCTTGCTGGACTCACCACGCATCGCCTCGGCCACACCGTCGTACGAGGCACCGCGTTCCGCCGCCAGAAAAAACTCCCGGCCGGGATCCTGCTCGAGCACGTTGTAGATCATCTGCGTGACCGGCGCGCGACGCACGGCGGCCGAGTAGATCCCTTCGTCGCGCCAGCCGATAGCGGGTCCCAGCGATGGACCGTACGTCGAGATCTTCCCCTCGTCCTTCAACCGCTCCAGCGTCTCCCAATGCTCATCCGTGAGCAGGGTGACCACGCGCGGGTTGTGCGGCTGATAGATGGCGATGTGATCGACGCCCAGGCGCTGCAGCGACTGCTCGCAGGCGAAGCGAACGAATTCCGGAGACATGTCCTGCGGCAGCTCGCGTTGCCCCCGCGGCCGTTCCGGGTTCTTGTAAAAGTCGTACCCGAACTTCGTACCGATGATCAGCTCTGGATGCTCTTTCAGGACCGGCGCGAGCAGCGTCTCTCCGCGGCCATTGCCGTAGGCATCAGCAGTGTCGATGTAGTTGATCCCGCGGGCGATGGCGAGGGAGATCAGGTCGCGCGCCTGGTCATCGGTGTACGTGCCCCACCAGCCCGTGGTGAAGGTCCAGGTGCCGAGGCCCAGTTCGGAGAGGGAGACGTTGGTGTCGTGGAGTTTTCGGTAGCGCATGTGGAAGCGGTTGTCAGTTCTCGGTTGTCAGTTGTCCGGGACGTGTCGCAGGGACGCAAAGATTTCGAGCGACGGTCGCCAATGTAGCGGATCGGTGGCCGATTGTACGAGCTGTCCCGTCTGGCCGAGACTCCCAGACAACCGACAACTGACAACTGACAACTGACAACTGCTTCAACGCCCGGTGAACGCCGCCTTCCTCTTCTCGAGATGAGCAGCCAGCCCCTCGGTGGCGTCGTCGCTCTGGAACAGTTGCTGTTGCAGTTCGCGCTCCAGGGCCAGGCCGGACTCGAGGGGGATCTCCCAGCCGGTCTGCACTGCGCGTTTGATGCGGCCCACTGCTTTCGACGCTTTGTTGGGTGGGCAGAAGCTCCAGGCGTATTCCATGACCCGATCCCACCACTTCTTCCCTTCCTCTTCGGCCGGCCAGAGGTAGTTCACGACTCCGTGCTCGAGGGCCTTCTCGTAGTCCGCCAGGCCACCTTCGATCATCAGCTGGATGGATTGCGTCTTCCCCAGGAGGCGGGAGAGACGCTGCGTCCCTCCGGTCCCGGGCAGGACGCCCAGCGCGACCTCCGGGAGGCCCCACTTGCCCGAGCCCTGGCGCGCAATGCGAATGTCGGCAGCCAGTGCGATCTCCAGACCGCCGCCGACGCAGTGTCCGTTCAGCGCGGCGATGACCAGCTTCGGCGTCTGTTCCAGACGGTTCAGGGTCTCATTCGCGTGGACGCAGAAGTAGTACTTGAACTGCGGAGTGACCTCCGTGAGCATCTTGATATTCGCGCCGGCGGAGAAGAACTTCTCGCCGCTCCCCCGCAGGACGATGACGTGGACGTCGTCATCCATCCGCGCGAGGAGGATGCACTCATCCAGCTCACGGTTCATCTCGTACGTGTATGCGTTCGCCGGCGGGTCGTTCAACTCGAAGATCGCAACGCCATTTTCAACCCGGTAGTCGACAAGGGTTCCAGCCATGGCGAGGATTCTATGTAAATCCGGCTCGCGTGCGCCAAACCTCTGCGATAATCCCCCGCCACTCACCCCCCCCATTTCAGGACCACCCGGAGAAACACATGACCGCAAGCCGTACCTCGCTCGCTTTGCTGTTGACGGCCCTGTTCGCGCTCGCCGCGCCCAAAGCCGTGGCGCAGTGCGTCAGCCTCACGACGCTGGGCAGTGCGTCCACGCAGAACTTCAACACTCTCTCGAGTACCGCCGGGAGCACGACGAACAACCTGACCATCACCGGCTGGTTCATGACCGAGACGGGAGGCGGTGCTCGCGACAACGAGCAATACGCCGTCGACACGGGTGGGAGTAACACCGGCGATACGTACAGCTACGGCCCCGCGGGCAACACCGATCGCGCGCTGGGGGGCCTGCAGAGCGGCACGCTGATCCCGGTGATCGGCGCCTGCTACACCAACAACACCGGCAGTTCGATCACCTCCGTCGACGTCGCATATACGGGCGAGCAGTGGCGCATCGCCAACACCGCGGCGGCACGCGACGACCGCATGGACTTTCAGTACAGCCTCAACGCCACCAGCCTGACCACTGGCGCGTGGACGGACGTCAACACGCTCGATTTCACCAACCCGATCAAGACCAACGCGACCGCCACCGCGCTCGACGGCAACGCCGCCGCGAACCGCACCGCCATCAGCCAATCGATCGCCTCGCTGTCCATCGCCAACGGCGCAACGTTCTGGATCCGCTGGAACGATCTGAACGCCTCCGGCGCGGATGACGGCCTGGCGGTCGACGACTTCAGCCTCACACCGCAGGGAGCCGCGAACTCGCCAGTCGTCCCTAACTGTCCCACCCCGCTCACCACGACCTTCGGCACCGCCACCTCCGGCGGCGCCAGCGCGACGGATGCCGATGGCACCGTCACCAGCGCCACGATCACCGGCATCACGCCCTCCAATCCCGGTACGATCACGCTGACGGGCTTCACCCCGGCGGGCGCGGTTGGCGGAACGGCGAACGCGACGCTCAGCGTTTCCAACACGACGCCGGCAGGCACGTACAGCGTCACCATTCAGTGGTCGAACAACGACGGAACGCCGCAGACCGCAAACTGCGTGGTCTCCGTCGTCGTCAACCCGCCGCCCTCGGTCGTCTTCATCAGTGCCGTGCAGGGCAGCGGCGCGGCAACGCCCATCCCTGGAGCGACCGTCACGGTCGAGGGCATCGTCACCGGCGACTTTCAGCCGATCACGAACGACGTGCGCCTCAACGGGTTCTTCCTGCAGGAGGAGAACGTGGAGGTAGATGCAAACCCGGCGACCTCCGAGGGCATTTTCATCTACTGCAGCTACTGTCCGACCAACCTCGCCGAAGGAGAACGCGTGCAGGTTACCGTCAACGATTCCGAGTTTATCAACAGC
>JANMSA010000353.1:0-5849 GCA_031388865.1 Acidobacteriota bacterium
CGTCGGCTGACGCTCCTGCTCGATGTACCCCAATCGCAGCCAGAAGCGGCGCGCGCGCTCGTTTTGCGTCTGCACGACCAGCCCCATCGTCGTCCCAGCCTGCGCCTCAATCCACTGGACGATCTGGCGATGGATCTGCGCTCCGAAGCCGCGGCCGCGCTCGTCCGGGTCGACGAGCAGCAGTCCGATCCACCACTCCGACGGCTTGGGGTAATCGCGCGCCAGCTGCGCGAAAGCGATCAGCCTCTCGTCCTCGTAAACGCCGACGGTGAACGTGTCCTCCATCGTTTTGCCGGGAGCGATGGACGTCAGTTCTTGCAGGCCGCTGTCCGGAGCCGGAGCCGTCCCGTGGATCAGCTCCCAGAAATCGGCGCAGCGCTCGAGCAAATGCTGAAGCTGCGGCGCGGCCTCGACACCGATTCTTTCGATCATTTCTCTATTTCGAGAACAGACAAATCGCGGCGATCGAAAACAAGATATTCGCGCTCCACTCGCTCAGCAAATCCCGGCCAACCGGCGGCTAACTCGCCACTGCAGCCGACGGCAACCGCTGCTTTACTGTGTCCCAAGAGCCCACGTCATCGCGCGCGGTTCGCGCCGGTGAACCGCAGGCCGCTAGCCGCCTGCGTCAAGGTGTTCGCGCGAGTACCTTCGCGAGATCTTTGGGTGTCGCGCCGATGGCGAACAGAGAGCGAACGAGCAGGTCGACAGTGACGCTGCTATCACCTGCTTCCATCTTCGCAACGCGCGGCTGGCTCGAGCCCAGAATCTTTGCTACCTGTGCTTGTGTCAGCTTCTTCCGCTGACGACGCGTGCGAAGAGCCTCAGCCAAGGCCAACTTCACGTCCACGAATGCTCGCTCCTCGGCGGACAGTTCGAGGAACTCTTCGGCAGAGCCGATCGCCCAACCAGCCTTCTCAAGAGCGGTGCGCTTGCTTGCCTTCATCAGTCCTCGACCTCGCGCATGGCGCGTCGAAAACGCGCCAGCCGTTCCTTGCACGAATCCAACACGTGCTTGGGCATCTTCTGTGTTCTCTTCTCGAACGAGAATCACGATTGCGTCGGTTTCCACCGTGTACACCAACCGCCAACTCTTTCGCTCGTCATCGAGCCTCAGTTCGTGGCACCCTCGTCCAATGGCTGGCATCGGTCGAGACACCGGCATTTCCAGGATCTCGCCCCGCTGCAGACGCCGAAGCAGGAAGCCAGCTGCCAACCGCGCCTGTTTGGAGAACGGCGGGGGTCTTCACCTCTCCGCGTAGCCAGACCAGCGGCTTCTCCATCCGCGCCCAACATAGATCAGATTCGATATATTCGCAACTGGCAAGTGGCCGGCGGCTAACTCGACCGCTGCACCAGACGTCCACCGCCCGCTCACTCATGGCGAGTACTATCTTTTCTGTGCGCGGTGGCCGCCGGTGAGCGGCAAACCGTTAGGTGGCCATGAACCAACCGGTGGTAAGCCCGTCGATCGTTGAGGACCGAAGACGCTCTACACGCATCGTCGTGATCGTCAATACAGTGCTTTGTGCCCTGGCGATTCTGCCGTCCTTTGCCGTTCAGCTGGCCACGGTCATGGGTGGAGCGGCCCCGGGCGCTGGCAACTTGGGCGCTGTCATCGCCATTATGGGCCTTCTTCTGCCGGCGGTACCCGTTGTGTCGATTGCTGGCTCTTGGGTCTCTCTCAGATGGCGACGTGTCGCACTTGCGTTTGTCGCGCTGCCGTGGCTCTATGCCGCGGCGCTGGGCATTGCCTTGATCATCATCTTCAACCGCTAGGACTGCGTTTCATCGAGTCAGGTGTGCGGGGACGCTCGTGACTGGCCGCCCAGGTTCAAGGGTGAACTGCACCGGACGCCGACCGCTACGCCATTTCTCCCAGAGCTATACTTCTTCGCGTGCGGTCGGCGCCGGTGAGCGTCAGGCCGTTAGGCGTCTAAGCGTATGTTGAGAAGAGGCGGAGCGATCGTTCTGATCTTGGTGGGCGCAGCGGGGATAACCGCCGGTGCCCAAGATTCGCCACTCGTCAAAGCAGCGAAAGAAGCGCGAGCTCAAGGCGTAAGATCGGCAGTCTACTTAATCGGTCAACAGGCACCCGAACTCGCGCCAACCCGTTGGTTCAACGCCCAACCGATGTCGCTCATGGAGCTCCGAGGAAACGTCGTGCTACTCGGCTTCTGGGCGACTTGGTGTGGGCCGTGTATCAAGGCCTTTCCGGATCTAACGAACACCGCGCAGGACTTTCGAAACGAAGAATTTAGAATCGTTCTCCTTCACCAACCGACCACCTATGAGCCAGGAGGTGACAGGCGTAGGCAGAAAGTGCCAGCGGAACGAGTTCTTCCGTCTTTCATCATGAAACATTCGCTTCGTTTCCCTATTGTCGTCGTAAGCAGCGAAGACTTCGCACGCTACGGTGCATCCGGGATTCCGCTTTACGTCGTGGTCGACAAACGCGGCGTGGTGCGTTACTCGCGCAGTGGCAGAATGCCAGATCGACGCTTCTTGAGGACTCTATTAGATGAGTGAGACGCCTGACTTTTGCGTCTCAGGACGTTGTTCCTATCCAGGCAGTGACTGACTGGTTGATTCATCACGGAGGGAGATGTGCGCGCGGTGATCGTTGTGGAAATGGAGGTGGAGCGCGAGGCAGTGCTTGCGGCGTAGCGAAATAGAACTGAACGCCCGTCGCGCGCTCAATCTTGCGATCGCCGTGGAACTCGCTGCCGTTGTCGGCGGTGATGGTCTTGAACATGCCGGGGGGGGGAGGGCGGCGGAAGAATCGAATGACGCGTTTGTCGAGCGCTATTCCGTTGCGATCGCCGGTCCGCGCTTACTCACGGCGAGCCGACTTCATGCGGACATCCTGGTCCCAGTTGAGAACGATTTCGACGGACTGGGCACTCTCCACGTCGGAGTGCCCGTCAAGGCGCTCCGACCTCGATCGAAAGGCACTGCAAAAAGCTCACTGCCAAGTATGAGCTGGTACGGACCGCGGCCGAGACCGCGCCTGTTCCGGCGCGGTTTGAGAATGCCGCTTCACTGCAGCGGCCAGTCACCGAGCGGTACGAAACGCCGGTTTGCGAAGTCGAAAGAGGCGATCTGCACAGACGACACTGCGATCCGGCGTCTTCTTCCGAAGCTCAATGGCTGCGTGAGGCCGGTAGGCAGATCATTGATGCTCTCCACCGCGGCAATGAGGCCAGGCCGTGTGAGATCCCGTCCGGCAGACCCGAGAGCGTCCAAAAACACACGAGCCGCGACGTACGCGGCGATCTGAGCCGGCAGGTGCCCGCGCGCAAGGGCATGACCGTCGAGGAAGCTGAGGAATCTGGCCAGCCCGGCCGTGCTGACGTCACCCGGTAAAGAGGGCAGAGCGATCCGGGCATCCCGCCATGTTGCCGCCGGAATCGCCTCGATCGCCTGCGGCAGCAGCGCGGAGAGCATCAGCAGGGAAGTGTTTCCGGGCAGCGGCCCGAGTAGTGCGAACGAGGGATCGAGTGGAATCACTGCTGCGTTCGGGACACCTGCTGCCCGGGTGAGGCGCTCCTGGAAGTCCGGGCGATTCGATTCGATCAGTTCAAACTCCACCGGCCGGTCGAGCCGGACAAGGACCCGCTGCAGCCACGGCGGCTTTCCCGGAGCAACGACGATCAGACGCGAGAACTGCGCCTGGCGTTGATTCTCCACGAACCTGATCAGAGCAACCAGTTGATCTTCCAGGCCCGGATAGAGATAAAAGCGCTGGTGGTTGGAGGCTGACGTATCGCTGTGAAACGAGAGCGGCAGCACGAGCGGAATCTCGCTGCTCTCGGCCACTGCTTCGAGTACTCCATCCGCGCCGGTATCAAACCCACTCACCAGAGCGAAGGGCGGTTGCTGAACGAGTCCGCGCTCGAAGCGTTGTCGTTCGGCTGGGGTCGAAGGCGCATCCAGAGCGACCAGATCGATGCGCCGCCCGTGAACCTGACCGGCGTCCTCGAACGCAGCGCGCAGGACAGCGTAGACCTGTTTCCCGATCTCCGCAGGTGGACCCCCTCTGGGGATCACCGTCGCTACCCTGACGCTCGTCGAGGTGACTCCGGGCGCGGCAGGTCCGCTCAGTACGCGCAGGTAGGCGATCAGATCGCCCAATTCAACATTGCTCAGGTCGTACCGCGGCATGGCCGGCGACAAACGATTCCCGGCCGGATCGATCCCGTCGCGAACAGAGCGTCCGAACGACCGGGCGTCATACGCCGGACGACGCCGTCCATTCGCTGCGCGTGCGAAATAAGGCTTGGTCAGCTCCAGCCAGGTGATGGTCGAAGGGACCACGCCACCTTCCGCGATGCCTCGTCCCTCGTGGCCGTGACAGTTGACGCACGGAAGCAGCGTAGCCGGCATGGCGTCACCGCCACCGACACGCGCGCTTGCTGCCCGCCCCGAAGCAGGAGCTCCACGTTCGTAGATGGCACGGCCGGCGACGGTGTCGTCCGCCAACGCCGTGCCCATCAACGACGCGATTGAGGCCGCGAAGAGAAGCCGGGTCAGAATCACCTGTCGTGAATGACTCCATCCATGAGGGCGATGATCTCGTCCGGCCTGGCCAGGCCGTTGAGTTTTTTCCAGAGGCCCTTCGGCTCGTTGCCGAGGAGAAAGATGTTCTTGTGCTGCTCTCGTGCTGCGACCGAATACCCGAGCTTGGCCAGCACCTCGTCGATATTCTTCCTGGACCCGGTGAGGAAGAACCAGCCCGGCCGCGCGCCCACGCCTTTGGCGTACTCCTTGAGGCGGGCCGTTGTGTCGTTCTCCGGGTCGACAGTGATGGACAGGAGAAAGACGTCCTTGCCGAGCCGGGGGCCCAGGCTGGTCTGGATCTTCCCGAACGCCGCGTTCATGATCGGGCAGGTTCCGGCGCAGGAGGTGAAGAACGAGCAGATGATCACGGTCTTCCCGCGCAGCAGATCCTCATAGAAGCGGTGAGAAGAACCGTGCTGATCGACGAGCAGCGTATTCGGAAAGTACGGATGCACGGCCGGAGGAGCTGCGAAGAGCTGCGCGACGAGAAGCGTGGCGAAAATCAAGGCGGCCCGTCTCAACGCCGGGCCGTCCTGGTCGCTGATACCTGCTCGATCAACGCTGACAGTTTCCGAGCTGTCGCGAATCCATACACCCGCTGCCATGAGCCCAGGGCATCGTTGCCGACGATCGTGACCGGCTGGTGGTCCTGGAAGCTCGGAACGTAGACGCCCATCGCTTTGAGGATCACGGTGATGTTTTCCTTGTTGCCGGTCACCAGCGTCCAACCGGGCCCGGCTCCGAACTTCTTGCCCCACGCCGCCAGCCGTTCCGGCGTGTCGACGGCCGGATCGATGCTCACGGAGATGAGAAAGACATCGCGGCCGACCCGGGCACGCTGCTCATTCTGCAGCTGGCTGAACAGCGCCCCCATCGGCGGACAGACAGTGGTGCATGTGGTGAAGATGAAATTCACCGCCACTACCTTCCCCTGAATCAGGTCGCGGTAGAAGCGGACGCTCCTGCCATCGTGGGTGCGAACGCTCACGTCCGGAATGTCCAGTCGTATGGACTTCTGCGTTGCGGCGGGAGGGGCCGGCTGCTTGTGCTGATGATGTTCGTGTTGAGCGAATCCCGCAGTCGCGGTGAGACACATGGCGATCGCCAGGAGGTTATTTCGTCGCATCGAATGCCGTCCTTTTCACTGCAACTGCATCCGATTCTGTTGCCTGAAGCGTCCAACGGGGAAGGTCGCGATACGTCAACTTCAGCGACGGACAGGCCAGGAAGAGATAGATGGCGGCCGCCTGGGGCGGTGTGACGATGGCCTCGTAGACGCCCTCGCCGAG
>JANMSA010000374.1:0-1836 GCA_031388865.1 Acidobacteriota bacterium
CGACCGGCGTGGCCAGGCTGATGTGCCCTAGGCGCTCGCGACGCACCTTGGACTGAATCACCTCGACGCCGCACTTCTCGCACACGATCCCGCGGTGCTTCATGCGCTTGTATTTGCCGCAGATGCACTCGTAGTCCTTCACCGGACCAAAGATCTTGGCGCAGAACAGGCCATCGCGTTCCGGCTTGAACGTCCGGTAGTTGATGGTCTCGGGCTTCTTTACTTCGCCGTGTGACCACTCGCGGATCTTCTCGGGACTCGCGAGCGAAATACGCATCGCGGAGAAAGACAGCGGATCCTTGGGCTTCTCGAAGAACGAAAAGATGTCACGCATGGGAGCCTCCTACTTCGACCTTCACCGGATCCATCAATCCTCAGCCGCAGTTGCAGTTGGGCTAGTGCCTTCGATGAGCTCGACGTTCAGACACAAGGATTGAAGCTCCTTGATCAGCACGTTGAAGCTCTCGGGCAACCCAGCCTCGAGCGCGTACTCACCCTTGACGATGGATTCGTACATTCGCGTTCTGCCCTGCACGTCGTCGCTCTTCACGGTCAAGAACTCCTGCAGCGCGTAAGCCGCGCCGTAGGCTTCCATGGCCCAGACTTCCATTTCGCCGAGACGCTGGCCGCCGAACTGGGCTTTTCCGCCCAGCGGCTGCTGCGTAACCAGCGAATATGGCCCGATCGAGCGAGCGTGAATCTTGTCGTCGACCAAATGGTGGAGCTTGAGCATGTACATGACGCCCACCGTCACATCTTGGTCGAACGGTTCGCCCGTGCGTCCATCGAGCAGGATGGCCTGACCCGACGTCGAACGACCCGCCATCTCGAGCGTGCTCTTGATGATGGTCTCCTGCGCTCCGTCGAACACCGGTGAAGCGAAGAACACGCCGCGGCGCACCTTGCGCGCGAGCGCCAGGATGTCCACGTCGCCCATCGCCTTCACCACCTTGGCGAACTGGCGATCTTCATCAAAATACGCGCAGAGCCGCTGCTTCAGCTTGTCGGGGGCGAACTTGGTCTGGATCACGGCGTCAATCTGACGGCCGAGCTCACGCGCACCCCAACCGAGGTGCGTTTCCAAGATCTGTCCGACGTTCATGCGGCTCGGCACACCGAGCGGGTTCAGCACGATGTCGACCGGCGTGCCGTCCTCGAGGTACGGCATGTCCTCTTCCGGCAAGATCCGGCTGACGACACCCTTGTTGCCGTGGCGCCCGGCCATCTTGTCGCCGACCTGGAGCTTCCTCTTGATGGCGATGTAGACCTTCACCATCTTGATGACGCCGGGCGGCAACTCGTCGCCGCGGCTCAGCCGGTCGATCTTCTCGTTGTAGTGCTCCTCGCGGCCTCGAACCATCGACTCGAGGTCTGCGAGCAGCTCGCGCACGGCGTCGGCGCCTTCGTCGACCGGGATTTCGCCCCAGTACTTCTGCGGCACCTCGGCCAGACCGGCCTCGTCGATCACGGCGCCCTTTTGCAAGAGCACTTTGCCCTTGTCATCGACGAGCTTGCCGTTGGTGGTCTTGCCGGTGAGCACGCGGCGGATCTTGCGGAAGTGAGAATCCCGCAGGATCTTCACTTCTTCGTCGCGCGTGCGCTCGAGCTTGGTGCGCTCCTGATCCTCGATCGACTTGGCGCGCTCGTCGCGCTCCGTGCCCTTGCGCGAGAAGATGCGCGCGTTGATCACGATGCCGCTGACGCCCGGGGGCACCTTCAGCGAGCTGTCCCGCACGTCGCCGGCCTTCTCGCCGAAGATCGCGCGCAGCAGCTTTTCCTCGGGGCTGAGCTGGCTCTCACCCTTGGGCGTGATCTTGCCGACCAAGATGTCGCCCG
>JANMSA010000886.1:0-2554 GCA_031388865.1 Acidobacteriota bacterium
CCTCGCCGTCCGGCCGTTGCACGAGGAGGACGGTGGCCGCCGGATCGATCGCTGAATGCCATTCGATCGCTCTGGTGGTGGTGACGAGCCTTGCGGCTCGCTGTTCAGCATCGGCTGCGAAAGTGATGAGGGGCACGAGAGCCGCAGCCAGGAAAGGGAGTGAGAACCGGTGTGTCGAACGCATACTGCCTCCTTGTGATCGAGAGAGGGTTGTCGATGAATGGCAGGCAGCACCCGCTGCATGCCGGGGGGAGTTCTTCCGTGCGGGAAATATGGGTTTGCGGCGATCCGGCGCCCGTGCGCTGCATCACGCTGCTGCCTGGGCGATCCGTGGCGCAGCGATCGCCGGCGACGCTCGTCGCTGTTCCGGGTACGAGGGAGTCCTCCCGGGGAGGAAGGTGCGAGAATGCCGTCGCTGGTCGCGTCGTGCCCTCGAAGAGGATGTCACTGGCCACCCTCTTCAGCGGTGTCGACTTGCCTGCGCCGTTGGGTTCGATCAAGCCGACGACTTCACCCGACGCCACCGTGAAGCTGACTCCTTCGAGAGTCCACACGTACGGAGTTTCCTCTCCTGGAGGCGGCGGAAAGGCGCGACGATCATTCCACCAGCTTGTCGCGGAAGGTCTCGTATAGCAGAGATCCCAGTCTTTCGAGACGCGCAGCGTCTCCTCGAAGCCCCCCTCTTCATCGAAAACAACGCGAGGGATCAACATCGAGCTTCCTGGCCCCGCATTGCGTCACGGTCACATCGGGTATGTGGCGGAGCCGCTCGTGAACGATCGGTCGCACGCAGGCGGCCTTCATCGGGAGGCTGACTCTCTGGAGTACTGTCTCGCCCCCGCGCAATTACGAATCTTTGCGCCGCCGCTTGTGCTTGATGCGCGCCGGCCGCTTCGGCAGGTGCCGCAGCCCCATCCATCCGAGCGCCGCGATGTGGCGTACGACTTCGTCGCGAGACATCGTCCGGCTTTCTGCCCACCAGCGGCCGGCCTGCGTCACCATCCCGATGATCGCACTGGCGTAGAGCGGCGCCACTTTCCGCTGGTATCCTGCGGCAGCGAGCTCACCGCGGAAGATCGCGCCGACCCGGTCCGTGAGTTGATCGACGACGCGCGTGATGCCGGCGCGCCCCGCGATCGGTGTCTCGCGGGTCAGGACGGCGAAGCCGGACGGCTCCTCTTCGGCGTACGCCATGAACTCGGCCAGCGCGGCTTCGAAGCGCTCGCGCGCCGTGCCCTCTCCCATGGCATCCGACACCCGTTTCACGAGAAGGTCCAGTTCCTGGTCGACGACCGCGGCGAGCAGGCCTTCCTTCCCTCCGAAGTGCTCGTAGATGATCGGCTTGGTGACGCCTGCCCGCAGCGCGATGATGTCGAGGGAGGCGCTCTCGAAGGCGGTCGCGCCGAAAACGGACCGGCCGACGCCGATCAGCTGGGCTCGGCGATCGGCAGCGCAAAGGCGTGTTTTCTTCGTCGACAAGCGAGGTTACTGGCCAGTAACTTACTTCATGGTAACCTGCCCATGATGCCCAATGTCAAGCCTCGCCTGCGTGGCGTGCTCCACCAGGAAGCAGCGTGGTGCGCACTCGGTGCCGGCGCTGTCCTCATCGCCATGGCGGGCACGCTGGAGGGCGCCATCGCAGCGGCGATCTACTCCGCGAGCCTGGTCGTTCTCTTCGCAGTCAGCAGCGTCTATCACCGTGTGCAGTGGGCCACCGCACGAGCGCGTGCTCTCATGCGGCGCGCCGATCACTCGTCGATCTTCATCCTGATCGCCGGGACGTACACGCCGGTTTCGCTGCTGGGCCTTTCCGATGTCGACGGACGACAGCTCCTGATCACGATCTGGATTGGAGCGGCAATCGGGGTGGCCATGTCGCTCTGGTGGGTGAACGCACCGAAGACGCTGGTCGCACTACTCGCCGTCGCACTCGGCTGGACGATCGTCCCCTACTTCGATCAGGCACGCCGGCTCCTCGGCGGAAGTACATGGCTGCTGCTCGGCGGCGGTCTCGCGTACACAGCTGGTGCGATCGTGTATGCAGCGCGCCGGCCGGACCCCTTTCCGCGCGTCTTCGGCTATCACGAGGTCTTCCACGCATTGACGCTGGTTGGCGCACTGCTGCACTTCGCCGTAGTGCTGAAGATCGTACGTGCAGCGTAGACCCCCTGTGTAGAGCACGTTGAGGCGAGGCTGGTCAGAAGCATCCACGAGGCTTGTGGCTGTTCGATTGAGTTTGTCGCTCACGAGCAGTCGAAATGGCGGCGCGTATCTGAATGCGCCGCGAGCCTGAGCCGCCATTGAGTAGTTTTGGAGTGATGAACTTCTTCAGATCACTGGAGCTACTGAGCGATGCCAATCATCTCTTCGGCGGTCACATCGCACCGCGAGGCCGCCTGCCAGTCGAGAAGGGCATTCACCTCCAGAACGGTCGGGGTTCGCAGGAAGTCCGCCGCTCGTAGAGCGCCAGGTGCACCTCCGTCCCTTGTTTGATAAACGCCGAGATCCTGGTCCCCCATTCCGGCATAAAGCGTCGCAGGATGGAGCGGGTCGA
>JANMSA010000378.1:0-2246 GCA_031388865.1 Acidobacteriota bacterium
GTTGTGGCAGTGCACCATGTCGACCGGGTGTTGCGCCATCCAGCGCCCCACGCTGCGGTAGAAGCGCAGCAGCGGCAGCAGCTGGCGGAGAGGACCGCGCATTTCACTTGTTGCGATGCGCAGTCGCGTAACCGGGACCTCGTCGACGACGTCTGCCTCCGGCAGCGTGCCGTCCCGGTCGCAGGCCAGGATACGCACGTCCATGCCGGCTTCACGGAGAATGCGTGCCTGTCCGGAAACTCGCGGGTACCGTCCCTGCTGGGGGTGGTAGCTCTGGTAGATGAGCTTGACGATTCTCATCCCCTCGACGTCCGCTTGGGGCAGTGGGCCGACGACTCTGGCCGAAACGGCTCGACTCGCACCGTGATCAGCGAGTGGGCAGTGCTGGGGTGGATGCCCGACGGGGTGGGCTGGAGCCCGGCCTTTCGTTCAACCGGACAGCGAGTGCTGGCGCCCAGCCGCGTATGAACGGAAGCGCTCCCATCGGGTGAGCTCGCGAGCCACTCTCGAGTTCGGAGCCCTGCCAAGACGCCATGTTCCCCGCACCGTCCTATCCGTCGAGACGACCGCCTTGCTCGCCAGCATCATCGCCCATCCCGAGCGCTTGGTCCGCCAGCAGCAGGACTATAACATGGCGGCGCTGCGGGCAGCGCCGGAGGCTGGCAGAGCCATGTTATGCTAGTCGAAAATATGTTCCCGCCAAGGCGCTGGCCTCGCGTGGCTCCGGCCGTACAGGCGAGATCCGGAGACCTTCTGCCAGTGCGGTCCGACACGCCCCGACGCCAGCCCCAAGGATCATTTCAAGGGTTACGTATCTGCGCCAGCTCGTGACCTTCACGGGCCCGATCGAGCTTGCAGTCCCTCCGGCGCAGCGCGACGACTTCGCCTCCGGTGTCATCAGAGACCCCTGAGGAGTCCCACTCCCGACTTCGAGTCGCGTTCTACACACGACCGGGACTTGACCCCAGGATCTCGTTGAAGAGGGCGTGAATCTCATGAATAACCGACGTAAGACCCTGATCATCGGCCTCGACGGCGGCACGTTCACCGTCTTGAGGCCGTGGATGGAAGACGGCACGCTGCCGAATCTGAGACGCGTCGCGGAGGCCGGCGTATGCGCGGAGCTCGGCTCCACCATCCCGCCGGTTACCGCCCCGGCCTGGATCTCCTTCATGACCGGCAAGGACCCCGCGCATCACGGCGTCTTCGACTTCGTACGGAAGACGCCGGATGGTCGCGCCGTCTCGATCGTGAGCCACGCCAACATCCAGGGCCACGACACCCTGTATACCTTGCTGAACCGCCACGGGCGCCGAGTCAGTACGGTCAACATGCCCATAACCTATCCGCTGCCGCCGGTCGACGGTGCGGCGATTTCGGGGATGCTGACACCCGGCAACGCCGCAGACACGATGTTCCCTCCGAACCTGGCCGAGGATCTGGCTGCCGCTGGCATCGAGTATGTCCGTGACGTCGGCTGGGAACGCGCAGAGGGCCAGGAGGTCGAGCTCGTCGACCGCATCCTCCACTGCACGCGCGAACGCATCAAGACTGTGAACTACTTGATGAAGCGCTTTCCCTGGGATTGCTTCATGGTGGTGTTCACAAATACGGACCGTATCCAGCATTCGTTGTGGCACTATCTGTTCGAGTGGCCGGAAGTGACGAAGGACGCGGAGAAGACGCGTGCAGTGCGCTCGCGTCTGATTGCGTTCTACCAGCTGCTGGACAGTTTCATCGGCGAAAGACTCGATTCGTTGGGTGACGACACGACGCTCATGATTCTCTCGGATCACGGCTTTGGCCCGCTGCACGGGACGCTGCAGGTCAACACGTTTCTCGAGCGGGAGGGTTGGCTGGCGCTGGACCGGGCCGCCATCTCTGCATTTCGCCAAGGAGTTCGGCGCCGAGAGCGCGTCAAGCGCATCATCGATCGGGTGGACGTGTTCGACTTGTGGGGCAGGCTCCTGCCCAGGCTCATCCGCCGGCCGAAGCGCATGCGCAACTACTTCTTTCTCCAATGCATCGATTGGTCTCGCACGCGCGCTTTTTCCGTATCCAACACCGAGCAGGGGATCTACATCAACCTCAAGGGACGCCAGCCGCAGGGCATCGTCGAACCAGGCGGGGAATACGAGCGACTTCGGGACGAGATCATCGGAGCCCTCGCGCTCGAGGACAAGATTCGCCCCGAGGCGCGCCAGGCAGTGATCGATCTGCATGACATCGGGATCGAGCGAGTGGTG
>JANMSA010000386.1:0-5970 GCA_031388865.1 Acidobacteriota bacterium
CTTCGAGCCTTCGACGAGTCTTCCAGTCTGCGAGTCTTCGAGTCTTCGAGTCTTCGAGGGGCCCGGAGGTTCATAGTCTCAGAGTCTCACAGGCCCCCGTCCTGTACGAGCCTCAGAGCCCTATGAGACTGTGAACCTGTGAGCCTGTGATCCTGTGGACCTGTGAACCTGTGCCTATGAACCTCCGGGCCCCTCGAAGACTCGAAGACTCGAAGACTCGCAGACTGGAAGACTCGTCGAAGGCTCGAAGACTTTGTTATCGTGTCCCCGGTCTGATGTCTGAAAAGCCGATCCTGCAAGGTGACCTGGCGAAGATTCAGCTCCCGGACGTGCTGAGCTTCGTGTCGATGATCCGCGAGAGCGGCAGGCTGATGCTGCGCCGCACCCCGCTCGAGCGGACCATCCATTGGAAGGATGGCGAGATCATCTTCTCCAGCTCGAGCTCACCCGAGCACTCTCTCGGCCAGTTCCTTCTTCGGAACGGCAAGATCTCGAAAGAGCAGTACGAAGAATCGAAGCGTCGCGTGACGCCGCAGCTCCGTCACGGAAAAATCCTCGTGCAGATGGGGGCGATCTCACCGAAGGACCTCTGGTGGGGCGTCAAGAATCAGGTGCTGGAGATCATCTACTCGCTGTTCGGGTGGAAGGACGGCGAGTTCGCGCTGTACGAGTCGCTGGAGGAGCTGGCGCAGGAGCGGATCGTCCTGCAGATCAATACGCCGAGCGTGATCATGGAAGGCATCCGCCGCCTCGATGAGTCGGGGCGCATCCGCGAGAAGATCCCCAGTCTCGACATCGTCTTTGCGGCGGTGCATGGAGCCACGCCGGACTTCCGGTCGCTGGACATGAGCGAGTCGGAGATCGCGATCTACAGCAACATCGACGGACGGCTCACCATTCGCGAGCTGACGGGCCGCTCCGATCTCACCGAGTTCGAAGTGACGCGCATCCTCTTTCAGCTGCTCTCGGCACGCCTCATCGAGCAGGTGGTGGAGACCAAGTCCTTCCGTCCCGTGTTCCTCGACGTGGAAGACTCGCCTGAGCTCCTGAAGGTGATCTCCACCTACAACGACATGTTCGGCCGCCTCTTCGAAGCGCTGGAGAGCTCGGTCGGCGCGAATGACGCGCGCGACATCTTCATGACCATCCTCCAGAACGCGGAGACCGACGAGCTCTGGGCCGGCGTGTTCTTCGACCAGTTCGGCCGCTTCGACGAGAACATGCTCATCGCCAACATCTCCGAGCTCCCCTTTGAGAAACGGAAGGCCGTGCTCGATGAGGGACTGAACACGCTCCTCTCCGTCCAGCTCTTCGAGGTCTCGCAACACCTCGACTCCGCAGGGAAGGTGGATGTGTTCCGTTTCATCTCGGATCAGAAGGCCAGCCTCGAGCGCACTGCCTAGTCGTCGGCCTTCGAGCCTTCGAGCCTTCGAGTCTTCGAGTCTTCGAGTCTTCGAGTAGCTCGAGCCTCCGAGTCTTGGAGAAGGTTCATAGGTTCATAGTCTTAGAGTCTCATAGGGTCCGTTGGCTTCGGTCTCCCCTATGAGACTGTGAACCTCTGAGACTGTGAGACTTCGTTCCTCGAAGACTCGAAGACCGAAGACCGAAGACCGAAGACCGAAGACCGAAGACCGGAGACCAGAACCGGAGACCGGAGACCGGAGAACCGAAGCGGAGACCGGAGAACCGAAGACCCGGACCGGAAGCTACGGTATCCTCCGGCCCTGCATGTTCCCAACACTCGTCAAGATTGGCGCGTTCGAAATCACTACGTTTGGTCTGATGATGTTCCTTGCGTTCATCATCGGGGGATGGGTGCTGGGGCGGGAGTTCCGTCGCCGCGGCATCAGCGAGGAGCTGGCGTCCTCCATCGTCTTTGGAGGCGCCCTCGGCGGCATCATCGGCGCGAAGATCTACTACGCGATCCTCTTCAAGGACTGGCGCCTGTTCTTCGATCGCGCGGGGCTGGTCTGGTACGGCGGCCTGATCGGCGGGTTCCTGGTCTGTTCGTGGCTCGTGCGGCGTCACCGTCCGCGAGTGGATTTGCTCACGGTCGCGGATGCTGCGGCGCCGGCCCTTTCGCTCGGGTACGCGGTCGGCCGCATCGGCTGCTTCCTCGTGGGCGATGACTACGGCCGCCCGACCGACGCGTGGTACGGCGTGAAGTTTCCGCTGGGCGCGCCGCCGACGACGGCCCGCTCTCTGCGCGAGTTTGGCGTGAACATCGATCCTTCCATCGCGCCCGACACAGTCCTGAGCGTTCACCCCACGCAGCTCTACGAGACCTTCGCCGCGCTGATCATGTTCGGCGTACTGACGTGGGTGACCCGTCGGACGCATCGCCGCGGTCTGGCCTGGGGCCTGTTCCTGATCCTGCTCGGAATCGAGCGCTTCCTCGTGGAGATCCTTCGCGCCAAAGACGACCGCTTCTTCGGGTCGTTCACGGTCGCGCAGCTGATCTCGGTGCTCATGGTGGCGGCGGGCCTGGCGTTCGTGGCCGTCTCGCGCAGGCGCTCGGAGCTCGCTTGAGAGCGACCGAGGGCCAGGCACCTGGGCGGAGACGCTTCCTGTGAACTTCACCACCGCCGGTGAATCCCACGGTCCGCAGCTGACCATCATCGTCACCGGGATCCCGGCGGGCCTGCGTCTCAGCAAAGACGCCATCAACAACGACCTGCGTCGTCGCCAGCATGGCTACGGTCGCGGAGGTCGCATGAAGATCGAGTCGGATGAGGCGGAGATCACCTCCGGGGTGCGTGGAGGGGAGACTCTCGGCTCTCCGATCGCGATGACCATCCGCAACCGCGACTTCGAGAACTGGCAGGGCGCGATGGACCCGTGGGAGCTCGACGAAGCGGAGGCGCACAAGCGACGCGTGCATGCCCCGCGGCCTGGACATGTCGACCTCGCGGGGGGGATGAAGTATGACCGCCGCGATCTCCGCGACATCCTGGAGCGCGCCTCGGCACGCGAGACGGCGTCGCGTGTCGCCGCGGGCGCAATCGCGAAAGAACTGCTGCGCGCGTTCGGCGTTGAGATCCGGTCAGGCGTCGCATCGGTCGGCCCGGCGGGCGATCCTGATTACGCCCCGAAGTGGGAGGAGCTGGTAGCAGTCGATGACGACTCTCCATTGCGCGCCGTGAATCGCGAGGACGAGCCGGCGATGATCGCTGCCGTTGATCGCGCCCGAGAAGCGGGTGAGACGCTGGGCGGCACGATCATCGCCGCTGCCCGCGGCTTGCCTGTCGGTCTGGGCTCGTACGTGCAATGGAACGAGAAACTCGATGGTCGCATCGCGCAGGCGATCCTCTCCATCCACGCCGTGAAAGCGGTCGCGATCGGCGACGGTGTAAACGCAGCGCGACGCGTGGGATCCGAGGTGCACGACGCGCTGTATTTCGATGAGGCGCGGCGATATCACCGCACGACCAACCGCGCGGGCGGTCTGGAAGGTGGCGTGACCAATGGCGAGGATGTCCTGGTGCGCGCGTTCATGAAGCCCATCTCCACGTTGCGTCGCGGATTGCCGTCGGTGGACATCGAGACGCGCGAAGCGCATCGCTCGCAATGGGAGCGCAGCGACGTCACTGCAGTCCCGGCCTGCGGCGTCGTGTGCGAGGCCATGCTGGCGATCGTCCTGGCCACCGCGATGCGCGAGAAATTCGGCGGCGACAGCCTGGGGGACATGCGAGCGGCGTACGATGCGTACCAGGCGCGGTTGGCGCGATACTGAACGATGAACGATGAACGCGGAACGATGAACAACCCACCGCTCGAGCCAGGTTCATCGTTCATCGTTCATCGTTCATCGTTCCGCGACCTCTTCCCCGTCACGAACAATCTGGTTTACTTCAACCACGCGGCGGTCGGTCCTCTCTCAGCGCGTGCAGCGGATGCGATGGAGCGGCACGCGCGCGATCAACGCGACTACGGAGCGCTTCATTGGCGCGACTGGTACGCGGAGCACCACGCTCTGCGCATCGCGGCCGCGAAGTTGATCGGCTCGCGTCCCGGCGAGATCGCCATTCTCAAGAACACGTCCGAGGGGCTCTCCTTCGTGGCCCAGGGCATCCGCTGGCGTGCCGGCGACAACGTGATCACGACCGCGATCGAGTTCGCGTCGAACTGGACGCCCTGGAAGCGGCTGGAGAAGAGGGGAGTGGAGTGCCGTGTGGCCGCTCTCCCCACGGTCGAGCAGATCGAGCCTCTTCTCGACGGCCGCACCAGGCTGGTGACCGTATCGTCTGTCGCCTTTCATCACGGGTTCGTTGCCGACCTGGTGGCGATCGGCGCTCTCTGTGCCGCGCGCAACGTGCGGTTCTGTGTCGACGCAATCCAGAGTCTGGGAGTGCTTCCGATGGATGTGCGCGCCGCGAAGATCGACTTTCTCGCGGCGGACGGCCACAAGTGGATGTGCGGGCCGGAGGGGGCGGCGATCTTCTTCGTGGCCGCGGAGCGAATCGAGGAGCTCGAGGTGATCGAGACGGGTTGGACGAACGTCGAGCGGAAGGGAAAGTTTCTCCTCTGCGGCACCGAGCTTCTCGCCGACTCCCGCCGCTACGAGGCAGGCTCGCTGAACACGAATGGGGTCTACGGTCTGCACGCCGCGCTGCGCTTGATTCACGAGATCGGCCTCCCCACGATTCGGGAGAAAGCGCTCGCTGTGGCCGGCGCTCTTGCGGACGTGCTGGAGGCCGCCGGCTGGACACTGACCTCGCGACGTCCGATCGCCTCACCGATCGTCGGCGCTCTGCCTCCGGATGGGGACAGGACCCTGCTCTGGTTTCACCGCGAGCTCGAGGAGAGGGGCATCATCTGTTCCCCACGGGAGGGGATGCTTCGCTTCTCGCCCCACTACTACAACGACCTCTCCGACGTGGAGGCTGTGGCGAGAGCGCTGAACGATCTGGCAGGCACCTGACTGGCTCGGAAGCGCGCCTCGGGGCAGCGCGCCCGTTCGAGCCATGTCGGTGAGCGATCACTCGAGCGCCCTCCCGGGAAGTGTCCAGTTCTAACGCGTGTGCGGCTTCGGGCGCTATCTTGAGTGCTAAATTCTTGGTAAGTGTATGAAGTGATTGAAGGTAGTCCCGGCCTGAACGGTGTCATTGATCGTGAAGTGGGTTGTCGCGGAGTGGCGGACGGCTGCGTGCGGCTCGCCATTGAAACGAAAAAAGCCCCCGCCGTGAGGCGGGGGCTTCGAAGAAGAAACGTCGGCGCGTCAGGGATAGGCGAGGGCTGAAATCGCGCCGGCAAGAGAGGAGGCGTTCGTGCCACTGAGGGTCGCGGTGACCACCTGATTGCCGCTGGTGGTCGTAGTGAAGAAATAGGCAAATGGCACGGTCCCCACGTCGTTGTTCGATTGCAGCGATAGGGCCTGTGAGCCCACAAACGTTCCATTCACCCTGACGGTTACAGTTCCGGTGACGTTGACTGCCAAGGCCTGGAAGGTGATCGAACCCTGAATCAGGATCTTGGAACCGATGGTGGGGACGCTCAGAGTCGTAGACGGGGTCGTTCCCGTTCCCGCGTCGGCGTCGACGATGCCACCGGGGCCGGTTGCGCCCGTGGCACCAGTGGCACCCGTGGCACCAGTCGGGCCGGCGGGTCCAATGGCGCCCGTGGTGCCGGTGTTGCCCTGGGGACCGATGGCGCCAGTGGCGCCGGTGTTGCCCTGCGGACCGATAGCGCCAGTGGCGCCGATGTCGCCCTGCGGACCCTGCGGGCCGATGGGCCCTTGCGGGCCGATGGCGCCAGTTGCGCCGATGTCCCCCTGCGGCCCTTGCGGGCCGATGGCGCCAGTGGCGCCGGTGTTGCCCTGGGGACCGATGGAGCCAGTGGCGCCGGTGTTGCCCTGCGGACCGATAGCGCCAGTGGCGCCGATGTTGCCCTGGGGACCGATAGCGCCAGTGGCGCCGGTGTTGCCCTGGGGACCGATGGCGCCAGACTCGCCGAAGGACACCTCAGAACAGA
>JANMSA010000434.1:0-5606 GCA_031388865.1 Acidobacteriota bacterium
CTCGCACCACCGGCTACCGTACGGGCCGCCTCCAGCGGCCATCCCCAGTCCCCAATCCTCAATCCCCAATCCTCAATCCTCAATCCTCAATCCTCAATCCGGTAAGCTACCGCCATGTCCGAGCCTGAACGCCCCCACAACCCGCGGCATGAGCTGCTCTCGCGCAGCGACAGCGGACTGCATTTCGTGCGCGAGAAAAAGAGCGGGATCATGCGGCAGCTCACGCAGTCCGAGCTGAACGACTTCGATGATCCGCCGCCGTGCGAGCAGTGCGGGGAGCAGTTCGGGTGCGAGCACTACAACTGCGCGCGTGAGCCGATCCTGGCGGACGCGGAGATCGAGTCGGAGGTACCTGAGCAGTGGCGCCCCTTCGCACGCGAGGCTGGCATCAGCCGCAACGACCTGACGCGCCTCGAGGTGATCGAGCGCCGCGACGGCGAATACCACGTCGCTCCGGACGCCACCTCGGACATGCGTTTGCTGGAGATGGTCCTGCTGCTGAACGATCAGTAGCCAGAACGGATACGATCCACGCGTGGTTCCGAGACTCGCATCGTTGTTCACGCAGCTCATCAGCGAGACGAGCGGACTCTCGCTCGAAGATACGCTCGTTCTGGCCGAGGGGACGCCGAACCTCGAGGATGACCTGGCGGCGCAGGTCCGCGACTTCCACGCGCTCCTCGGCGAGTTCCGTCTCGGCCGCACGACCATCGACGCACTCTTTGTTCATCCGGTGTCGCTCGGACTGGAGGAGTTCTTTCTGGCGTTTCCGATCCCCTTCCGCGATGAGCACATCCACCTGACCGGATCGCTGGGATCGGAGTTCGTTTACTCGCGCCTGGCGCCGCTGCTGGACGGACCGGATCGCGCACTGTACGAAGGGAAGATCGAGCAGGTTTATGGTCCCGGCAGCCTGCCCATCCGGAATGCGGCGGACGTGGAGAGGCTGATCCGGCTGCGCGAGGGGGAGCGCTTTGATCGCTACCTGAAGATCCTCTATCTGCCGAAGCTGATCCTGACCACGCGCGAGGCGCATCGCGCGGCCGCACATCACATGGCCAGCCGGCTCTATCGCACCGCGAACGTCGGGGCGCTCCGGCTCAAGTTCACGCTCTTTCGCGAGACGACCGATCCGACCGAGCAGATCCCCGGCCTGGCCCAGCTCACGCCGGAGGATGTGATGCTCGGGTTGTACGAGGGGTTCCGCTCGTTCCAGTCGGAGGTGCCGGCGTTCCAGTTCATTCTGTCGCCCAGCTTCAGGAAAGAGGCGGGGTTCTACGATGCGACGCGCTACCCGTCGAAGCGCGCCAGTTTCGACGATCAGGTGAGGCAGATCGTCGCGCTCCTGGAGAAGCACCCAGAGTTGCGCGAGGTGGTCTCCGAAGTCGACACGGTCGGCAACGAGCGCGGGTTCTACCGGAAGGTGCACTTTCGGGAGATGCGCGTCGGGATGCGCAAGCTCCAGGCGTACGGCTTCCGCACGCGCAGCCATCACGGCGAGACCTGGGACACGCTGCGCCACGGCGTGCAGGCCGTCGACAACGCCATGAACATCTGGCATGTCGACGCGATCGAACATGGCCTTTCGATGGGGATCAATCCCAACTTCTATTTCCACCGCCTGCTGCAGCGCGTCCTGGAGGCGAATCGCAAGGGCGAGGCGCTCCGGCCGGGGTCGCGCGAGCATGCGGAGCTCATGGACATGGACACGACCGGCCGCGAGTCGATTCGGCACAAGCTGGTGCATGGAGAGCGGCTCAGCGAAGTCGAGGCGACTCTGGCGATCAAGACGAAGTTCCATCACGCGCGAGAGGTCGAGCACTATCAGCACGACGTCCTCAACCGAATGATCGACAAACGGCTGACGCTGATCTCGCTGCCGTCGTCGAACAAGAAGCTGACCGGCGAGCTGAACGAGTACAGCGACCACCCCTTCTCCTGGTGGGAAAAGAAAGGCCTCCGCCTCGGCGTCGGCACCGACAACGACATCACCCTCAATACCACTTTCATCCGCGAGATGCTGATCCTGCTCTACACCGACCCGCTGGAGTTGAAGATCACCAAGCTGCTCATCGTCACGACGGGTGAGTCGCGGAGGGCGCACCTCAGCCATCTGCTGTGGGGGATGCGCAAGAGGATGGCGCCCGAGGGCTGAGTGTGAGTGTGAGGGACGAGGGACGAGGGACAAGGGACGAGGGAGCTGCCCTCTTCCCCCGACCCTCTTCACTCGTCCCTCTTCCCTCGACCGCTCTGTACTTGCGCACGGGACGTGAATAGGATTCGGCATGCGCAAGACTCTGATGATGCTCCTGGTGGCCGCTGTGACGGCCGGATGTACTTCAACCAAGCGAGATACCGACACGCAGTCCGCACCTCCTGCGGAGCCTCCCGTGGCGGTGTCCACGACCGAGGCGGCGCCCTCTCCGTTGACTCCCCCGGTGGCGAACACGAGTCCGATGCTGCAGACGTGGACCGGAGCGTATGGCGGCGTTCCACCTTTCGATCAGGTGCGGGTAGCCGACTTCCAGCCCGCTCTGGAGACGGCGATGGCGGAGAACCTCGGCGAGATCGACCGCATCGCCAGCAACCCCGAGGCGCCGACGTTCGAGAACACGATCGCGGCGATGGAGCGGTCGGGTCGCACGCTGGACCGGGTGGGCACGGCGTACGGCATCTGGAGCAGCAACATGAACTCGCCGGAGTTCCAGCCGATCGAGCGCGAGATGGCGCCGAAGCTAGCCGCGTTCTCCGACCAGATCACGCAGAACGACAAGCTGTTCCGCCGCATCGAGGCCGTGTACAACTCACCTGCGAAGTCGCAGCTCACCGCGGAGCAGCAGAGGCTGGCCTGGCTCGTCTACACGAATTTCGTGCGCTCTGGCGCCAGGCTTCAGCCAGCCGCGAAGAGCCGTCTCTCGGAGATCAATCAGGAACTGGCCGGTCTGTACACGCGCTTCAGCCAGAACGTCCTGGCGGACGAGAACGACCGGACGCTGGTGATCGACAACGAGGCGGACCTGGCCGGCTTGCCGGCCGATCTGCGCGAGGGTGCAGCCGGAGCAGCCACGGCACGTCAGATGCCCGGGAAGTGGGTCATCACCAATACGCGCTCTTCCGTCGATCCGTTCCTCACGTACTCGTCACGCCGCGACCTGCGCGAGAAAGCGTGGCGGATGTTCGTGAACCGCGGTGACAACGGGGACGAGCACGACAACAACGCCATCATCACGGACATCCTCCGCCTCCGTGCGGAGCGCGCAATCCTGCTTGGCTACCCCACGCATGCGCATTGGCGCCTCGAGAATGCAATGGCACGCACACCGGAGCGTGCCATGGAACTGATGGAGGGAGTCTGGACGCCCGCCGTCGCGCGTGTGCAGGAAGAAGTGCGCGACATGCAGGCCGTCGCCAGCAAAGAAAAGGCGAAAATCACCATCGAGCCGTGGGATTACCGCTATTACGCCGAGAAGGTGCGCAAGTCGCGCTACGACCTCGATCAGAACGAGGTCAAGGAGTATCTGCAGCTCGACAAGCTGCGCGAGGGCATTCACTGGGTCGCGGGTGAGCTGTTCAACTTCAACTTCACACCCGTGGAGGACGTCCCCGTCTACCATCCCGACGTCCGCGTCTGGGAAGTCACGGACAAGACTTCCGGCCAGCACATCGGCCTCTGGTACTTTGATCCGTTCGCACGGCAGGGCAAGCGTTCCGGCGCGTGGATGAACGCGTATCGCAATCAGGAGCGGTTCGACAGGAACGTGACCACGATCGTCTCGAACAACTCCAACTTCGTGAAGGGCAAGCCTGGCGAGCCGGTGCTCATCTCCTGGGACGACGCTTCCACGATGTTTCATGAGTTCGGCCACGCGCTGCACGGTCTCGCATCGAATGTGACCTATCCGTCCGTGTCCGGAACGTCGGTCGCGCGCGACTACGTCGAGTTCCCCTCACAGCTCCTCGAGCATTGGCTGTCGACTCCGGAGGTACTGCAGAAGTTTGCCGTGCACTACAAGACGGGCAAGCCGATCCCACAATCCCTGGTCGATCGCATTGAGAAGGCCGGGACGTTCAACGAGGGCTTCAGCACGACCGAGTATCTCGCCAGCGCTCTGGTCGACATGAAGATGCACCTCGCGGGCACGCGCCCCATCGATCCTGATGCCTTCGAGCGCGAGACACTGCGCGAACTGGGCATGCCGCGCGAGATCGTGATGCGCCATCGCAGTCCGCACTTTGGCCATGTGTTCGCGGGCGACGGGTACTCGGCCGGTTACTACAGCTACCTCTGGTCGGACGTGATCACGGCGGACGCTGCCGAGGCCTTCGAAGAGGGGAGCGGGTTCTACGACCCGAACGTCTCGCGCAAGCTGCGCGAGAACGTCTTCTCCGTCGGAAACACAGTCGATCCGGCCGAGGGGTACCGCAACTTCCGCGGCCGCGATCCGAAGGTCGACGCACTCATGCGCAAACGCGGATTCCCCGCGGCGATGACGTCGTCGGCGCCAACGCCGGCGCCAGCCCCGGAGCCCCGCAAGAGAATGAAGAAACAGTAACTTGCGATCCTGATGCCCTCAGGGCGCAGGTGCCCCCGTGCGCGTTCAGTATCAAAGTGGGTCTGACCCCACTTTGATACTCAACCGGCCGCACCACCTCTGTAGACTCCCTCCGTGCTGCGAGATTTCCGTTCCGACAACACGCACGGGGTTTCTCCGGAGATCCTGGCCGCGATCGAGCGCGCCGGGTCCGGCACGATGACGTCGTACGGCGATGATGCGATCACCGCGAGGGTGCGCGACCGCTGTCGTGAGATCTTCGAGACGGAGGTGGAGATTTTCCCCACTACGAGCGGTACCGCGGGGAACGCTCTGGCGATTGCGTCGATGACCCCTCCCTGGGGCGGGGTGTTCTGTCACGAGGATGCGCACATCCACCGCGACGAGCTCGGAGCACCGGAGTTCTTCACCGGCGGTGCAAAGCTGTTTCCGATCGCCGGCGTCGATGGCAAGTTGACGCCCGCCGCGGTGGCACACGCGATCGATGAGATCGGTGAGGAAGGACACACGGCGCTTCCGTCATGTCTCAGCCTGACTCAAAGCACCGAGGCGGGAACGGTCTACAGCGTGGACGAAGTGCGGGCGTTGTGCGACGTCGCGCGGTCGCGGAGTGTGGGCGTGCACATGGACGGAGCGCGTTTCGCGAATGCGCTGGTGTCGCTCGGCCGCACGCCCGCCGAGCTGACGTGGAAGGCCGGCGTCGACGTGCTGGTGCTCGGGGCGACGAAAAACGGTGCGATGGCGGCTGAACTGCTGGTCGTCTTCCGGCGCGAGCTTCAGAAAGAAATCGCGCCACGATGGCATCGTTCGGGGCACCGCCTCTCGAAGATGCGCTTCGTCTCCGCCCAGCTCGAGGCGTATCTCACGGGCGACCTGTGGCTCCGCAACGCCCGTCGTGCGAATGACGCGGCTGCGCGAATTGCTCGCGGCGTCAGTGCGGAGCTCCTGCAACCTGTGCACGCCAATGCGGTCTTCCTTCGCCTCCAGCCGAAGGTGGCGGCGGCTCTACGCGACGAAGGGTTCCTGTTTTTTGACTGGCCGCTATTCGGCGCC
>JANMSA010000521.1:0-2752 GCA_031388865.1 Acidobacteriota bacterium
TGGCCGATCTCCTCCGGACCCTCCGGTCGCATGTGAGACGGTCCGGGTTGACAGGAACCGTCCGTAAGTTTTTCCAGCTGCGCGCAAGGGAGCAGAACGTCGAAAACTATGGTCGCTGGGTCCTTCGCCACACGCCGACGACCCAGATGCTGGAAGCCATGGCCCGCGCGGCGGCAACTTTTTCCTGTCAGCCTTTGATCAGCGTGATTACGCCGATCTACAACACCACTCCCGCCCTGCTGCACGCGTGTATCGAATCGGTAAAACGCCAGGCCTATCCGAACTGGGAGCTGTGTCTTGCCGACGATGCATCCACATCCGAGGCGACGCTGGCTGTGCTGCGTGCGTACGAGGGAGATTCGCGGATCAAGATTACGCGCCTGACGCACAACTCGCATGTGTCCACCGCATCCAATGCCGCCCTCCAGATGGCAGTCGGCGAGTTCGTGGCGATGCTCGACCACGATGATGTGCTGGCGCCGGAGGCGTTGTTCGAGGTCGTGAGCCACCTGAACTCGCATGGCGACACGGACCTGATATATAGCGACGAAGACAAGCTCGATTCGAGCGGCGCGCGCTGCGATCCGCACTTCAAGCCGGACTGGTCGCCCGAGTTGTTCTTGTCCTACATGTACACATGCCACCTGACGGTCGTGCGTCGCTCGTTGGTGCAGGAGATCGGCGGGTTCCGCGTCGGCTATGAAGGCGCTCAGGATTACGACATGGTGCTTCGCGCCGCCGCGCAGACCACACGTATTCATCACATACCGAAGGTGCTCTATCACTGGCGGAAGATCCCGGGGTCAGCGGCCGCCGACGTCGATGCCAAGCCCTGGGCACACGAGGCAGCGCGCCGGGCTCTCGACGATCACGTCCGCCGATGTCATCTGGATGCCGACGTGCGGTCCGGCGAAGCGCCGGGCCTGTTCCGTGTGAAGTTCCGGATCCGGCAGCAGCCGCTCGTCACGATCATTCTGCTGAGCGACGATCGAAGCCGCACGCTCGACGGAAGAACAGTGCGCCTGTTGCCGAACTGCATGCAGAGCGTGCTCCAGAAAACGGGATATCCGCACTACGAGATCCTCGTGGTGGACGACGGCCAGATCAGCGACACGACGCAGGCGTTTCTGAAAACCGCGCCTCATCGACGGGTGTCGTACGCGTGCGAAGGCGCGTTCAACTTCGCCCGCAAGCTCAATTTCGCCGTGGGCCACGCCCGGGGAACACAACTGGTCGTGTTCAACGACGACCTCGAAGTCATTTCGCCGGAATGGCTGACGGCCATGCTCGAGTACTCGCAGCAACCGGAAATCGGCGCCGTTGGCGCCAAGCTGCTGTTCCCTGACGGACGCCTGCAGCACATCGGCGTGGTGCTCGGCGTCTGCGGGGTTGCTGCGCACGCGTACCACATGCACCCGGGTGAATCGACCGGCTATGCCTGCAGCGCGATCGTGGCGCGAAACTACTCGGCTGTGACGGGCGCCTGTATGATGACCCGGCGAGACGTCTTCGAGTCGGTCGGCGGCTTCAACGAACGCCTGGCGGTCGACTTCAACGACGTCGACTACTGCCTGCGGGTGCGGCGGGCGGGATATCGGGTGGTCTATACGCCATTCGCCAGACTCTGCCATCTCGAATCCAGTTCCTTCGGAGCGAGACTCCAGAACCCTGCCGAGGTCAGAGAGATGCGTCGAACATGGGGGGACGTAATCGAACAGGATCCGTACTACAATCCCAACCTCACCAGGGACTTTCCCGATTACGGACTGCGACTGGGGTAGGATACTTTCTGATCATGAGCGTTCCGCCGCAGACATTCGACGCCTGCTATTACGCGCGGTCCTGCGGCCGTCCGTACAAAAGGGATCCCGAGTGGCTGAAGTTCTTCGGGGGAATCGCGGATCGGATCGCCGCGGACATTCGACCCCGGCGCGTGCTCGACGCGGGATGCGCGATCGGGCTTCTGGTCGAGACCCTGCGCGACCGAGGCGCCGAGGCGTCGGGCGTCGATATTTCAACATTCGCGATCGAGAACGTTTACGAACCCGTCAGGCCCTTCTGCCGCCAGGGTTCGGTCACCGAGCCGCTCTCCGAACGATATGACCTGATCATCTCGATCGAGGTGCTCGAGCATATGGCCCCGGCGGAGGGCGAGGCGGCGATTGCCAACTTCTGCGCCCACACCGACGACATCCTCTTCTCCTCCTCTCCGTTCGACTTCACCGAGGCGACCCACGCCAACGTACGTCCGCCCGAGTACTGGGCATCCGAGTTCGCGCGCCACGGCTTTTATCGGGACGTCGATTTCGACGCCTCCTTCATCACCACGTGGGCCGTTCGCTTTCGCAAACGCACCGATCCGCCGCACCGCGTGGTCGCCGATTACGAGCGTGCGTTCTCCCAGGTCGTCATCGAGCGAAACGAGCTGCGGAACAAGGCTTTGGAAACGCAGGCGGAGATCTCACGGATGACTCCCGCCCGCGAGGAGGCAGAGGCGAGGGCGGCTTCCGGAGAAGCTGCGCTCGGGGCCCAGGCGCGTGAGTTACACGAGGCCCGAACGGCGCTGGCGCGGGCACAAGCGGATCTGGCGCAGGCCCAGGCGGATCTCGCGCGGGCGCAGGCAGCCGAGACGCAGCGACACACGGAGCTGGCCCAGGCACAGACGGAGCTTTCCCAGGCGCAGGAGATTGTGGATCTGATGGAGCGGAGCTGGTTCTGGCGGGCGAGACGACCGTGGGCGTGGATCAGCAGG
>JANMSA010000540.1:0-2711 GCA_031388865.1 Acidobacteriota bacterium
ACAACCGACAACCGACAACCAGCAACCAAAACCAGCAACCAGCAACAGGTGTGTTCAAACCCCCGCGCGAATGGTTTCGGCGAGGCGCTCCATCTCTTTCGGGACACTGGTCGAGGAACCGGTCAGCACCTCGGCAAGCCCGGGACAGAAGTTGAGCAGCCTGCCGTGCGGATGCGCCGCAACCACTCCAGCCGCTTCGACGGTTTCGCGGCGAATCTGATCGAAACCGCCTTCCCAGATGTCCGCGATCCGCACGTCGTGCAGGTTCGCAACGGCGCGTCGCCATTGCACACAGGGATAGAGATTGCCGTAGGGGTCGATGGCAATTCCGGAGGAGCCTGCGCCGCAGTGCTTTTCCGGCAGCGGTGGCGCAGGGACGGGCCTCACGTCCTCGCCGGCGGGCGCGGCGAACGTTGCGTATCGCTCGTTCTCGACCTGCATCAGATGGCGAATGCCTTCGCGTGACGGTGAAACATCCAGTGGTGTCCGGTCGCCGTCATCACGCGGCGAGACCTGCATGTCGAATCGCAACGGCAGGCCCAGGCTGTCGCAGAGGGCGTACATCTCCGCGGTCTCCCCTTCGTTCCAGCAGGTGAGGGTACTGTTCACCTTCACGCGCAGGCCAGCGGCGAGCATCTCGTGCAGATTCTCGATGAGACGAACGAAGCTGCCTGCGACGCGGGTCTGCCGGTCGTGTGTCGCTGCCTGCGCGCCGTGCAGACTCACCTCGACGACAAACGGATCGACCTCTTCGCGCAGGCGGCGTGCGAGATCTCCGCGGAGTGCGTGTCCATTGGACTTCACCCGCACGACGAAACCGAGGTCGCGGGCGAGCGCGCCGATGCGGAAAAAGTCGGGGTGCGCGAGAGGCTCGCCTCCGCTGAGAGTCACGTTCAGCACATTCATCGCCGCGAGGTCGCGGAGGAAGGTCTCGTACTGCTCGAACGTCAGCGCCTTGCCGCGGAGAGCGAGGTCGTTGTAGCAAAAGTAGCAATCGAGGTTGCAGCGATACGTGAGCTCGATGAGCACCGCGAACAGCCGGTTGTCGCTCCAGGAGCGCCCCATCATCGCGTCGAAACTCATGATGCCGCCGCAACCCCGGCGTCGACGAGGTCCCGAGCGAAACGCACCACGTCCTCTTCGATCACCGTGGTGGCAGCATCGAATTCCTCGCTGAGCAGCGCTGCGCACTCCTGCAGCGTCCGCGTGCCGTCCACCAGTTCCAGCAGGCGCGTGGCCACCTCGCTGATCACCAGCGCCTCGGCCGTCTTCTGGTTCACGATGATGCCTTCGTCCTCGAAGCGCCGGAAGCGAATGCGCGGGTCCAGCGCCAGGGTGGAATCGAGGTCGATCATCGGAGAGATTTCAGTATAGGCCACACATCACTACCCTCTCGGAAGGTCAGCACCGCCAGAGGGACGCCCGAGGCGATCTCTGCTGCACGGTCCACGAGTATGGCGGTGCGGTGTGGGTCCTGGTTGACGTATGGAGAACAGCGCACGATGAGCGAAACGGCATTAGCCAGTGGCATCTTCCGCGTAGCCTCATGATCCCCTTTCTCCAGCGCGACGATCGAGGAGAGAGGGAGCTGAGTGGTGCTGAGGTGCTCCTCGTCGAGATCGCCGGTGAACGGCAGAGGGACGACGGTGAAGGTGTCTCCAGTTCGGACCACGGCGTTGAGGTCATCGCTGAGGACCGGCAGCCCGGCATCCAGAGCCATCCTCGCGATCGTGGACTTTCCGCCGCCGGAGGAGCTGGGGAACACCCAACCGTTCACAGCGGCGCTGTGAATCAGGAGGCCGCCTCGTGCAAGCAACCGCGCGGCGAGCACGGGACGAAGCACATTCTCGAGCACTCCCCAGAACTCGTCCGCGCTCTCGACGGAAGTCCACAGTCCGGCGCGCGAGACCGCAAGGTCCGCACGCGCCATGAGGCGCATGCCGGCCATGGAGACGGCGTCCTCGCTCCATTCGAGATCGAGCGAGTACTCCCAGCCGCGCGTGTCGATCGTGCGGAAGTCGGAGTGCGGAGCGCGGAATACATGGAACGTCGCCGCCGCGGCGCTGGTGGTGTCGCTCGTCAGGCGCGATCCGTAGCGGGTGGCCAGGCTCCCGGCCTGCGTTTCGGAGAGACCCTCGATGCGATAGAGCTCGCCAGCCAGGGTGATGGTGACGCTCGAGGTTCCCCACACCTCGCCGGCGATGCGGCGCGGGAAGAGAGAGGGTTCGTGGAGATACCGCGCGCCCAGCTCCGTCAACGCGCCAGTCTCCGCAGGAGGATCCGCAGCAGTGCGGCGAGAGCGCGCAGCCGCCCGGTGACTCCGACCCGAACATCGACCGCGCCCACGACTTCTGTCCGCGCGATCGGCGCATCGTGGGAATCGCAGTGGTCGCCCTTCGTGATCAGACCCGCGGGGCGCCAGCCGAGAAGGCGGTGTGCCGCGAGCTCTCCAGCGTGCGTACGGAAGACGATGACGTCGCCCGGCAGGTAGAACCGCCGCGCCCGCACCCTGACGGTCTCGCCGGAGCGAATGAGTGGCTCCATGCACTGGCCGTGCACGACCACTGTCGACGAGCCCTCACCGGCAAGGTCGCGCAGAACGGAGACGGCACGGCGGTCCATCGCGCAACTCTACTGGATCGGAGGGGTGAGAGCGGTTCCGCACAGAGCACACGGCGAGCCGCTCAGGATGGCCAGTGGAGCGGTGGGCT
>JANMSA010000541.1:0-3973 GCA_031388865.1 Acidobacteriota bacterium
GGTCGGAGGCGGCGTGGTGCAGGCCCTCGCGGTCGCCGGCCTCTTCGAGGATCTTGCCCCGGCCCTGGAGAGCGACGAGCCCCGCCGGCTGTCCCGCGACCGGAACGGATCCGAGCTGCCCGAGGTCCGCGTACGCCTGAAGGGCGCCCGCGAGATCGCCGGTCTGGCGCAGGGCGCGGCCAAGGCCCAGCAGCGCCGATGCGCGCAGGTTGGGGTCGGGCGATTCAGCCAGCCGACGGTAAATGCTGGCGCCAGCGCGCGGATCGCGGCGCTGGAACTCGGCGGCCTCGGCGTCGGCCAGCAGGGACGACGGGGCGCCATTGACCGTGTCGTCTACGGTTTCGTCCGGCTGAAACAGGAGAGGGGAGTCTGGCGGCGCCGCGAGCCCGTGGGGCAGGAGCCGAACGACGCCCTTGCTTTCGTCTCCGCGTTCGAGCTGCTGCTCGATGGATTGCAGTTCGCGGTCGATGTCGAGCGCCAGCCGCCCGGCGGTAACCGAGAGCGCGTCGCGGCGCCGCTGCCGTTCGACGTCGCGGTCCTGCTGGAGGATGCGCAGGCCCAGCCAGCTCAGGACGCAGATGGGAATCAGCGTCGCCGCCGCGAGCAAGACGGGGATCCGGCGCCGCTCTGCCCAGGTCACAGCGGCCCCATTCTACTGAGCGCCGTCCATCGCCGCGTCATGGTTGTGTCATGAACGGGCCACGAGGCTCGGGGCGCTGTCGGGCGATCTGCACGCTGCCGGGCCGAGGGGCGGTCAGCTCGCGTGCTGAAGCACTTCCACTTCCTTCTGCAGACGGTTGGCGAGCCGATCGGTCTGCACGTCCAGGTCGTAAGCGGTCTGAAGATTCAACCAGAACCGGGCCGACGTGCCAAAGAACCTCGCGAGCCTCAAGGCGGTGTCAGCGCTCACCGCCCGCTTGGTCAGGACGATCTCGTTGATGCGCCGAGGCGGCACGCCGAGACCCCTGGCGACGCGGTACTGCGACAGTCCCAGAGGCTTGAGAAAGTCCTCCAGCAGAACTTCGCCGGGATGGACGGGTGCGAGCTTCCTGGTTGGCATGATGTCGCCTCAGTGGTCGTCCACGATCTCAACCTCGTACGCGTCGCCTTTCTTCCAGCGGAAGCACATCCGCCACTGATCGTTGAGGCGAATGCTGTGCTGACCAGCGCGATCCCCGCTCAGCTTCTCCAGTCGGTTCCCTGGAGGGACTCTGAGATCCTCGAGTGCTGTTGCCGCATCAAGCTGTCGCAGCTTCCGAAGCGCGACACGCTGGAGATCGGGACCGAGCCTCCTGACAGGCTGCCGGGCGAACAGCCGCTGTGCATCCCGGTCGCGGAAGCCCCGAACCACCGTTCATGATAACGCGAGGCGTTATGCTTGGGCAAGTTCGTGGTGACTGGGGGCTGGGGGTCAGGCGTGACGCCCACACCAGCCCGATGTTCGCGGAATCGGCAGTACAATTACAGGGGTGCTGACACGCGACATTCGGGCATTCGTGAATCGCGATTGGGCGATATCTGCCCGGTCGTATCGATAGTTGCCAATCCCAGGGCGGCGCTAATGTCCAGGCTGCCGTATCTCGCGTGCAACTCGAGCGGAGAGGCAAAGGGGAGGGCAATCGTCACGGGTGAGACCCTGGATTCCTCGGCAGCCCACTCGAGCACCTCGACCGCATCGGCGAGGATGGCGGGGTTCTCCCCGATCCTCGCAAGGGAATCACGGACCGTCCTAAATTGGCGCTGACTCCCGCCTCGGCCCCAGTAGCGGTAGTGCGTCGCGACCTCGAAGTTCTCGGCAGCGACCAGTGCGCCATCGACGTCACCGCTGAGGAGCTGGTTTGTCACGCCGCGAAGTCTGGCGAGTTCCTGCGGTCCATTCACTGAAGCCAGGCGTATCAGGGAGGATCGCAGCTGTTCATGATCGGGATCGGTCGGCGCCGGCCGCAGCCTGGACCTGGCTTTCCATCCCGACCAGCTCTCCCGCTTGAGAAGTACCTCGGGCTCGTAGTCGTGATAGCGGACGAAGTTGGCAAAGGTCAGTGACTGTTGGGCCTCGCTTTCGAAGGTCTGTATCCGCTCGGGGATCTGGACGGCGAGGTTCAACAAGTTGGCCCGGATGTTCGCGAGCACGTAATCCCGCGCAACCGGATCCAGTTGAATCGAACAACCGGCCGGCAGGTGCGGGAAGTTCTTCTCAACCTCCTTGTCGATGCCGTAGCGGTGCCGCGGCAGCAGCGCTTTCAGCTTGAGATCGATGCGGTACTTCCTATGAGCCTGCCCAACGAAATCGAGGACCGTCAACGCGTCCTTGTCAGGCGCCCGGCGCAGGCCGCGTCCGAGCTGCTGCAGGAAGATGGTGAGGCTTTCCGTGGGTCGCAGGAACAAGACGGTGTTAATTTCCGGGACGTCGAGCCCCTCGTTCAGCACGTCCACGGTGAACAGGAAGGTGAGCTTCCCCGCGCGCAGCTCCTCGATCAGGCGGCCGCGATCGGCATCGCTGGTGTCGCCAGTGAGCACTGCCGAGGGGATCTCCTTCTCCGAGAACATGCGGGCCATGAACGCGGCGTGCCCGACGTTGACGCAGAAACCAATTCCCTTGACGCGCGTCAGGTCGGGTTCGTACTTCGCGAGCGCGGCCTGGATGGCGTCCAGTCGCTGGAGCGCCAGGGCGTGGGCGCCGGTGTAGACTTTCTCCAGTTCGCTGCCGACGTATTTGCCGCCGGCCCAGAAATGGTCGGCATCCAGAGAGACTGGATCGGTAACCCCGAAGTAGTGGAAGGGGCACAGCAGCTTCTCCTCGAGCGCTTCGGGCAATCTGATCTCGGCGGCGAAACGGTTGCCGAAGTCCGCTGCCACCGGCTTGCCGTCCATGCGCTCCGGCGTGGCCGTCAGCCCGAGGAGAATGCGGGGCGTGAAGTGATCGAAGAGGGGGCGATAGCTCTGCGCTGTGCCGTGGTGCGCCTCGTCGACCACGATGTAGTCGTAGAAGTCGCCGCCGACCTGCTCCCAGAATTTCCGGGTGGAAAGCATGCCCACGGAGCAGAAGAGGTGATCCGCCCGGGCCGGCTGATGAGAGCCGACCAGCAACTCGCCGAAACCTGGCATGCGCAGCACGTTGCGGAAGGTCCCCAGGGCCTGCGTGAGAATCTCCTGCCGATGCGCGACGTAGAGGAGCCGGGCCTGCCGGCGGCGCGCCGTGTAGAATCGCTCGAAGTCGAAGGCAGCCACGACGGTCTTCCCGGTGCCGGTTGCGGCAATCACCAGGTTGCGCCAGTGATTATGCGCGGTCCGTTCGGCTTCGAGGGCTTCGAGGATGCGCTCCTGGAAGGGGTGCGGCGTCAGGTCGAAGAACGGCGCAGCGGCGGGGCCGGTGCGGTTTAACTCACGCGCGATCGCCTCGCGGAAACGCTGCGGGGCGGCGGGGTCGAAGTCCTGGAACTCACGACTGTGCCAGTAGGTGTCGAACTCCGCGCGGAAGCGTTCGAGGATGTGCGGCATGTCGCGGGCGGTGACCTTGAGGTTCCACTCCAACCCGCTGGTCATCGCGGCGCCGGACATGTTCGCAGAGCCAATGTAGGCGACGGAGAATCCGGAGGCACGGCGCAGGTGGTACGCCTTTGCGTGGAGGCGGGTGCGCTGGGTATCGTAGGAGACGCGGACCTTCACGTTCGGCAAGCGGGCGAGCCACTCGACGGCGGGGGGATCGGAGGCGCCCATGTAGGAGGTGGTGATCACCCGGACCGGGATACGGCGGTCGCGCATCTCCTCGAAGGCTGGCATCAGCAGGCGCAGGCCCGACCACTTGATGAACGAGATCAGGATGTCGACCTGGTCGGCTGAAGCCATTTCGGCGGCTAGTTCCCGCGCAAGCGGCGGGTCTCCGGGCGCACCGGTAAAGAGCGACGTCTCGGTGAGCGGAGTCTCGGTGAGAGTGAGCAGCACGCCCGGCGGATCGGCCTTGACGAGTCGCCGG
>JANMSA010000679.1:0-2597 GCA_031388865.1 Acidobacteriota bacterium
GCGACAAACGCGCGCGCGATGCCCACTCGCTGACGCATCCCGATCGAGAGCTGATGGGGGTGATGGTGCAGGAAGCGCTCGAGGCCGACCTGCGTGATGAAGTGGCGTGCCTTCTCGCGAGCTACCTCTCGCGGAACGTTCTGGAAGCGGAGGCCGAGGGCGACGTTCTCGAGAACGTCGTACCAGGGGAGGAGGCCGTGATCCTGAAACACGAGGGACGCGCGGAGCGTCGTGGAGGCCGTGTCGAAAGTGACCTGTCCGGAGGTTGGCTCGACCAGCCCGCCGATGATCTTCAGCAGAGTGGTCTTGCCGCAGCCACTGGGGCCGACGATGGAGAGGAACTCCGCACCGCGCGCAGCGAGACTGACGCCTGCCAGCGCGGTCGTCTGACTCGTTCCGCTGCCGAATTCTTTGGTGATGTCCCGGAGTGTGAAGCTCATGCGTCAAAGGAGCTCATGGGTCGATGAAGCGCGCATTCCACCACACCGAGCGCGGAATCGGAGCTTCGAGATACCCGCGCGCCAGGAACCAGTCGAGAATCGGCTGAATCGCCTCCTGGCGCACCTGCCCGTCAGCCGCCATCGGCATCCAGCAGGAGGCGCGAATCAACTCCTGCGGCAGCCTGGTGTGCCGGCTGAGAATGATGACGTTCGCGTTCGTCTTTCCCATGTTGTACTGGCGCACGCCCCGCAGATAGGCACGCATGAAGCGGCGCCCCAACTCGGGGTCCTCGAGCAGCAGGCGGCGGCCGAACGTCACCACGGCCTGTTGATGTCCGGGCGCGACGTCCTGCGCCGATGCGACGATCTTCATCGAGCCGTCCGCCACCGCCTTGCTGAGCTGAGGCTCACTCATGTAGCGGACCGCGTCCATTCTGCGGTTGCTGCGCGAGAGATAGTCTCCCTGCGGCATCTGGGAGAGCTCGACGTCCGCGCGCGTGACTTGTCGCTGCTCGAGGAGTTTGTCGATCAGGTACTCGGTGACGCCTCCCGCGATCAGCGCGACACGCTCTCCCCGAAGGCTCCCGCCGTCGGCCGCGATCCGATCCGCCATCGCCGCGGGCGCGGCAAAGGCCTCGGGCGCACAGGGAAGCTCGGTGGAATGCCCCTTGTCCGCCACGACCTGCAGTGGCACCCCCCGAAGCATCGCGTTGAACAGCCCGGAACGGACTGGACCCGAATAGACATCGAGCCCGCCGTTCGTCGCGGCGAGGAGGGCGGAGTTCTGGTCGATGGAGACGAAGACGGCATCGATCCCTTCCTGCTCGAAAAACCCTTCATCCTTCGCGATCATGAATGGGCCGTACTTCAACGCCGGCGCGACGTTCATCCGCAGGGGAGTGAGCGCGCCAGAGTGTTCAGGGCGAGCGCAGGAGAGAAGAACCATACCGACCAGGAAGAGGAGCAGGACAGCGGGCCTGAAGCTCACCATTCACTTCTTCGTCCTCATCCTCAGGCGCACACCGCCTGTGATCGTACGCGGCTGGCCGGTGCGGAGCGAGGTTGCGGTGAGCACGTAGAAGTACTCCTCGCCGAGCGCGTTCTCGACCATCGCGTAGAGATCGAGCCACGCGCGAACGGGACGCGAGGCGGAGAGGTCGAGGATGCGATGGGCCGGCGCGGCCACGAGGTTCGCCGCCTCGCCGTAAGAGCGGCTGAGAACGCGGGCGCGCACATCGACGGTCGTACCGTCGTTCCCTCGATACCGGAGTCCGCCCGTGCCGATGTGAGGGACGACTTCCGGCAGGAGCTTGCCGACGAGAGCGAGGTTCGGATCCGCGATGACGGTCGAGTCGGCGTATGTGTAGCCAGCAGTGACCGACCATCGCCGCGACAGGCGCACATCCGCCATGAGCTCGACGCCCTGGCTGCGGCTCGTGCCGAGGTTGAGGTTCTGGAAGACGTTGGCGGGCTGGCCGGGCACCTGCGCGCGCGCGAGCAGTCCCTCGATCTCACTGCGATAGACGTTCATCTGCACGTTCGCGTGCGGGGAGACCCATTCCACGCCCAGCTCCGCGCCGACGAGGGTCTCCGGTTCGAGGTATGGATTGCCGATCAGGATGCTGCCGCCGGTCGGCGCGGTGCGATAGAGCTCGCGCAGCGTCGGTGCCTTGAACGCCCGGTACGCGGAGCCGCGGATTGCGCCGCTGTTTCCCACCGCGTAGCGGAACGAGAGACGCGGGTCGAACTGCGTCGAGGTCACGGCCGGATACCGCGTTGCGTTTTCCGATCCGTTGAAGTTCTCGAAGTAGTCGACGCGGGCGCTGCCGAGGATCTCCAGACGCGCCGTCGGATGAAGGCTCGTCTGCGCGAAGATCCCGGCGAATCGCTGGCTTCCCGTGAGCGAGCTTCTCGAAGTGATGGCTCCGCTGCGGTTGAACGACGTGCGGGACTCGTCGGCGCTGAGCTGCTGCACATCGACGCCGACGGCGAATCGCGGCGTCGACCATCCGATCGACGCACCGGCGCTGCTCGCGGGAACGTGGCTGAGCTGAGAGCGGAACTCGGAGTCGCGCAGTGCCGAAATGGACGTGCTCGAGAGCAGCTCCGCCTGCTTCTGATAATACGCGTGGCCGGAGACGAGGCCGGCGCCGGCAC
>JANMSA010000754.1:0-5573 GCA_031388865.1 Acidobacteriota bacterium
ATCACCCCCGCAGAGCTGACCATCACCAGTGTGGGCGAGTCGGTATCAGAAACGGTTTCAGTCCTTTTCACCAGGCCGAAGTCGAGAATCTTCGGGATCCCCTCGCTCGTGACCATGACGTTCTCGGGCTTGAGATCGCGATGGACGAGACCCGCGGCATGCGCTGCTGCCAGTCCGTCGGCGATGCCGCTGCCGATGGCCACGACTTTCTTCAGCGGGAGCGCTCCGCGCGCAAGCGCGTCGCGGAGCGACTCGCCCGCGATCAGTTCCATCACCAGCCACGCCTCGTCGGCCGTGCAGGTGAAGTCATGCACCGTCACGATGTTGCGATGATTGAGCGCTGAGGCGCTGCTGGCTTCGCGCTGGAAGCGCACCACCCGATCTGCGTCACGGATCACATCCCGCGGCAGCACCTTGATCGCCACTTCCCGTCCCAATCGCGCGTCCCGAGCGCGATAAACCTCACCCATGCCGCCGGCACCGATCCAGCCGGTGATCTCATAGGGTCCGAGGCGCGAACCGATCTCGAGTCTCATGGAACGTCAGACGAGCATACCGCGACAGATTCGGGTTCCTGACTTCTGAACGGACCGCTCGAAAGCCCGCTTCACTGAAATACCTGCCGGTTCCATCACACTGTGCTCTCAGTCGAAATGAGGGAAACGCCGCGGGTGCTGTGAGAGTGACCGAAGCTGTCGCTGAAGCAGGAACGACATTGCTCTCGTGGCCAGCGCGAAGATCCCAACAAGCAGAAGAGCGGCCTGCCGAAAGATGCGAGAAAGCGCCTGATGCGAAACGGACAGAGTCAGCGAGTCGATCGCGATGCCTCTCGAGTGTCGCCAGGCCCGCGGGCGTTGAGAACTGAACGTCGACCGGCTTCCACTCGGAACCAGAATCGCAGAACGTTGGCAGGCACGTCTGACTCCTGCCTACCGCCTATGGCTACTGCCTACCGCTTACTGCCTACGCTCACTGCCCACTGCTGACTGCCTACCGCTTCGCCTGCTGCCTCCGCCGACTAGCGCGAACTTCCCCCGATCCTTGCATCACACTCTGTTCATGTCCCGGACCTTGCCCCTCATCGTCACCCTTGTCCTGACGCTCTCCGCTGTCGCCGCCGAGCCGCTCATCGGATTCGATCGTCTGGTGAACGGGCTGGAGGATCCGGTCGCGATCACCCACGCCGGCGACGCGCGCCTGTTCATCACTCTGCAGGCCGGGCGGATCATGATCCACGACGGTACGCAGCTGCGGCAGGCGCCGTACCTCGACATCCGCAGTCTCGTCCTCTCAGGGGGTGAGCGTGGCCTCCTCGGGCTCGCCTTTCACCCTCGCTACGCCGAGAACGGATTCTTCTTCGTCAACTACACGGATCTCAACGGCGACACCGTGATCGCGCGGTATCGCGTCTCTTCGGATCCGGATCGCGCTGATCCCGCCACGCGGAAGCAGATCCTCTTCATTCAACAGCCGTTCGCGAACCACAACGGCGGCGAGGTCCAGTTCGGTCCGGACGGCTATCTGTACATCGGGATGGGCGATGGTGGCTCCGGGGGCGACCCGGGAAACCGGGCCCAGTCCCTCGGCGACCTGCTCGGCAAGATGCTGCGGATCGACGTCGATCATGGCGATCCGTACGCCATCCCGCCCTCCAATCCTTTCCTCAACAACAACGCGGCCCGGCCCGAGACGTGGGCATCGGGGCTGCGCAACCCGTGGCGCTTCTCCTTCGACCGAGACACAGGAGATCTCTGGATCGCGGATGTCGGCCAGGGCACATGGGAAGAGGTGAACTTCCAGGCGGCTTCCAGCGTCGGTGGCGAGAACTATGGCTGGCGGCGCATGGAAGGGACTCATTGCTTCAACCCCTCGACGAACTGCAACCCCGGCAATCTCGTGCTGCCGGTCATCGAGTACAGCCACGCCAGCGGCGGGTGCTCTGTCACGGGGGGTTACGTCTATCGCGGCTCACGCTATCCGCGACTGGAGGGGATGTACATCTACGGCGATTTCTGCAGCGGAGTGGTCTGGGGCGCGGTGCGAAACGGGCCGGGACCGGTCACCATCCGCATTCTCTCCGACACCGCATTTCTCATCTCCGCATTCGGCCAGGACTTCCTCGGTGAGCTCTACGTCGCCGACTACGGCGGCGCTGTATATCGCATCACCGACACCCGGCCCCTCGGCCCGCGACGACGTGCCGCGCGTCCGTAACGCCCGCACGCCACCGCTGGATTCACCTATCATCGACGGCATGAGGCGCGAGTAGCTTGTGAGCAGGTTCGACACGTTCCTGCGCGAGCTCGCTTCCATAGAGTTGTCCGAGCGCGCCTGCAATCAGTTCTCACGCACCGCCGGCGACCTGCGCGGCAATGCCATCCGCCGTCGCAACCTTAGTCTCTACCTTGCCGAGATGGAGGCGCTCGGACCTCGCATGCTGCTCATCGGCGAGGCGGTGAGCTATCGCGGAGGCCGCCTCACCGGCGTCGCCTTCGTGAGCGAAACGGTGATGCTCGGTGGAGTAAGCGCCCGCAACGGCCCCGTCCTCGGCGCCGGCCACGGATATCGAAAGGCGACAGCGGGAGAGCGCCTGTCGACCGAAGCCAGCGCGACGATGGTCTGGTCCACGATCCGTGAGATCGCGCCGCTGCCGATGCTCTGGAACGCGTTCCCCTTCCACCCATTTCACGCCGGCGATCCACAAACGAACCGCGCCCCCACCGCGGGGGAGCTCGCGATCGGCGAGCGCTTCATCGGACGCCTGCTGCAGATGTTCGCTTACGAGCGCATCATCGCGATCGGCAATCACGCGTCCGCCTCGCTCACGCGAATGGGCGTCGCGCACGATAAAGTGCGCCATCCATCTCAGGGCGGCAAGAACCTGTTCGTCGAAGGGATGGCCCGACTGTCGCAGCTCGGAGGAGCATGAAGAAGAAGAGTCAGATCCAGGAGATCAAAGAAGGCCGCGCCATGCGCGAGCGCGTCTGGTCAGGCCGGTTGCAGCCGTTCGGACCGCGGTCGAACCTCAGCACGAAAAACGCTGTGAACCTGTCCACGGTGCCCAGCTCCTCCGAGGAAAAGTACAACGGCGGGAAGGAGTAGTTGCGGTTGGCGGTCGGCAGCAGGGGTGTGAGCCTGCGCGGCAGAAAACGCCGCTGGAGGCGGCACGTACGGTCGCCGGTGGTGCGCGCAACGCGAGCGACCACCGGCTACCGTACGCGCCACCTCCAGCGGCAAAAACAGAAGAACTAACTCCGGCGGCCGCCTACCCCCCGATGTGCGACATCTCCACTTTTCGCAGAGAAGGAGTTGCTGCGCTTCGCACTTCAGAATAGCGGTCCTTACGTCCTCGCCAGACGCCCGCGATGGCCAGCTCGATCTCCTCATCACTCGCCCCGCTGCGCAGCATCGCCCGGAAGTCGTGCCCTTTTCCTGCGAAAAGACAGAGGTAGAGCTCCCCGTTCGCAGCCACGCGGGCGCGGGTGCAACTTCCACAGAACGGTTGCGTGACTGAGGTGATGATTCCGATCTCGCCGGCGTCATCGGCGTAGCGCCAACGCGCGGCGACCTCGCCGAAGTACTGCGGCTCGATCTGCATCAGTGACCACTCGCGCTCGAGCGTCGCCAGTATCTCGCGTCCGGAAACGACATCCTGCATCTGCCAGCCGTTGGAGTTGCCAACGTCCATATACTCGATGAAGCGCACGACATGACCGCTGCCGCGGAAGCGTCGCGCGAGCGCGATGATCTGCGACTCGTTGATTCCTCGCTTGACGACGCAGTCGATCTTCACTGGCTTCAGTCCCGCCTCGCCGGCGAACTCGATGGCATCGAGCACGTGCGAGACGGGGAAGTCGACGTCGTTCATCGCGCGGAACGTCGCGTCATCGAGCGCGTCGAGGCTGATCGTCAGACGCCGGAGACCGGCATCGCGCAGCGCGCGCGCCTTCTCGCGGGTGAGCAGCGAGCCGTTGGTCGTCATCGCGATGTCCTTCAGTCCGTCGATCGAGGCCAGTTGCTCAATGAGACGCTCGAGATCGCGGCGCAGCAGCGGCTCCCCTCCGGTGAGGCGCACTTTCTCCACCCCATTGCGGACGAAAAGGCGCGCCAGACGAGCAATCTCCTCGAAGGTCAACAGCTCGTCGCGGCCAAGGAAGGCAAAGTCGCGGCCGAAGACCTCTTTCGGCATGCAGTACGTGCAGCGGAAGTTGCAGCGATCCGTCACGGAGATCCGCAGATCATGGACGGGGCGGCCGAGCGTGTCGCGCATTGGGCCTCGAAACTACGCCGGCGGGAACAAAAACTCCAGCGCGGACCGGACCCGTTTCGCCCAGGCTCTCTCGCTGTGATCGCCGCGGCGGTCCTCGTGGTAGTGAAACGTGTCGTCGTCCCACCCTTTCGCCTGCACATGGTCGCGCAGCTCGCGTGCGTCGCGCAACGCGTCGCCACCTTCGCGTCCGCCGATGTCGAGCCACATCCGCGAAGGCTTGCCGGTGAAGGCATCCACATCGGCCACGATGGCACGATCACTCCACCAGACCGACGGAGACATGACCGCGACGCGACGGAACACGTCCGGGTGCTTGAGGAAGAGGAACAGGGACACGAGACCACCGAGCGAAGAGCCTCCGACAGCGGTGTTCTCCGCATCCGGAAGCGTCCGGAACCGCGCATCGATGAGCGGCTTCAGCTCCTCGGTGAGCATTCGCGCATAGTCAGCCGCGCGCCCGCCGCTCTTGTGCTTCGGATCCTCTACGTGCGTGTACTCATCCGCGCGGGCCACCCCGGCGTGATCGACACCGACGATGATCATCGGCGCCGAGGTGCGCTCGCCGATGGCGGCGTCCGCCGCCTCATGCAGCCTCCAGTGATTGCCGGGCACGTAGGCACGGTTCGCGTCGAAGAGGTTCTGGTTGTCCTGCATGTAGAGGACCGGATAGCGGCGGTCGTCTTTTTCGTCGTAGCTGGGCGGGAGGTAGACCGTGAGGTCGCGTACATTGCCCAGGATTTTCGACTCGAACGCGGCGATGTGCTCCAGCCGGCCGTGACGGAGCGCGGTGCGACGGTTCTCGAGACGCAACACCCGGCGAAAGGTGTCGCGCAGCGTTTCGCTCATCTCACGCAAGCTGGTGGTACCCGCTGCGGAAGTAGAGGAGCGGCGGCGCTTCGCTCGTCCGCGCGTGCACGACCTCGCCCACGAAGATGGTGTGGTCTCCCCCGGGGAGGCGGCTGTGGACACGGCACTCGAGCGTGCAGATCGCTCCCTGGATGAGCGGTACGTCGAGTTCACTCTCCAGCACGGATACGCCTTCGAAGCGATCCTCGACGTTCCGCGATGCAAATCGTCCCGAGATGCCAGCCTGGTCCGCTGCGAGAATGCTCACGCCGAACTTTCCTGCTGCGGCGATCGCGTCGTGTGTTTTGGCGGCGACCTCGATGCAGATCACCACCAGGGGCGGGTGCAGCGAGAGCGACGCGAACGAGGCGACGGTCATCCCGTGATTCGTTCCCTCGTGCGCGGTCGTCACCACGGTGACTCCGCTGGCAAAGTGGGACATGGCCAGCTTGAACAG
>JANMSA010000826.1:0-2151 GCA_031388865.1 Acidobacteriota bacterium
GTCGTCGGCGACAGCCAGCAGCGGACGCTTCAGGGGATCTACTCCGTCGACGCGACCTTCACAGGCATCGCGGAGACCACGACTGCGTTGACCCTCACCCTGCTCCCCAGCGCGACGGAAGTGAAAGCGTTCTCCGAGACAGCGGCGCCACTACCCGTGTTCCGCGATCACATCGGGAAGCGCTCCATGCAGGTCGACAACAAGTATTTCGACGACGAGTTCATCGTCGTCCTGGACAAGCCTCTCAACCGGGGGGAGAAGCGGCGCGTGCGCTTCGAGTACCAGCTCGAGACCGCGAACTACGCGCCAGGGCGGGCGTGGTATCCGACGGTGCCGGGCTCGTTCGAGCAGAAACACACGGCCCGTCTGGAGTTGACCGTCCGCAAGAAGAACGAGCTGCGCTCGATGGGGCGCATGGAGAAACGAACCGAGAGTGGCGATGAGGAGACGAGCATCTGGATCATCGACCGGCCCGCGAAGATGGTCACGTTCTCCACAGCTACGCGCTTCGAGGAAGTGAGAGTCACGGCGCCTGCCATCCCGCCGGTGACCTCCTTCGGACCCGACATCCAGTTCACGAACACAGCGCGCCTGCGCAACGTAGCCGCCGACGTCGCGAACAGCATGCAGTACTTCCAGCAGCTTCTCGGCTCGAGCGTTCCAGGCGAACAGTTTTACGTCACGAGCATCTCAGCCGGCCACGGTCAGGCCTTCGACGGCTTCCTGCACATGACCGACTGGACGTACTCGTCCGAGCACCCGGGCGCTTCCGAGCTCTTTCGCGCGCACGAAGTGGCACACTCCTGGTGGGGCCACAAAGTGGGCTGGAAGACGTATCGCGATCAGTGGCTCAGCGAGTCCCTCGCCGAATACAGCGCCATGATGTTCGTCAACGACCACGTCAAAGGCGGCAAGGGCTTCTTCGACGAGATCCTCCGCTCCTACGAAGGGATCGTGAAAGGCAATCTCGCCGGCGGCTTCTCGAAGTTCAGCCGGCCCTATCTGATCGAGCGCAGTTCTACGGAACGAAACCGCGTCGGTCCGGTCGGACACGGCTTCCGCGCCTCGACGGCCGAGATTCCCTCCGGGTACGTCATTCAGGCGTACCACAAGGGTCCGCTGGTCGTGCATATGCTGCGCATGCTCCTCGGGCTCCGCATGGGCAACGACGAGGTCTTCATCAAGACCCTGCGCGACTTCCTCAAGGAGTACGACGGGAAGGCAGCCAGCACCGATGACTTCCGCAGAGTGCTCGAGCGGAACGCGGGCGGTTCGGACTTCAGCTGGTTCTTCGACGCCTGGATCTATCGGGCGGAGATCCCCACCTATACCTGGAGCTACAGCGTCAGGCCGGACGGCGATGCGTTTCTGTTGACGATCGACCTGGAACGGCGTGACGTCGGAGAAGGGTTTGCAACGGCCATCCCCATCCGCGTCGACTTCGACGGCGGCAAGCTCGGCTACGTCTTCGTGTTCAACAAGACCGCCAAAGAAACGATCACCCGCAAACTGGCAATGAAGCCGAAGAACGTCGTGTTCGCTCCGGAATCGTCACTGCTGGCATTTGTTAAGCGTAAGTAGAATGACGGCGACGATGCGATCCCGACTGCTCCTCATTGCTCTGCTGTTGTTGCTGCCGGCACTCAGCGCCGCTGCGGTCAAGACTCCACCCAGGCCGGCCGTCGCCCCGACGAATGGGTTTCGTGCGGAGTTCCTCGCCAACCTCGACGACGTGCAGCAGAAAATCGTGGCACTGGCGGAGGCCACTCCGGCGGGGAAGTACACCTGGCGCCCGGGCGGCGATGTCCGCTCCATCAGCGAGGTCTACATGCACATCGCCGGCGGGAACTACTTCCTCGCAACATTCCTTGGCTCCACCCCGCCGAAGACGAACGGCGACCGGGAGACGACCATCACCCGGAAAGCGGACGTCGTTGCGGAGCTGAAGAAGTCCTTCGAGCATCTACGCGCCGCCGCGAAAAACTCCGAGGATCTCGAGAAGCCGGTGAAGCTCTTCGGGAAGCCCACGACTCATCGCGGCGTGCTGGTGACGGTGGTCGGTCACCTGCACGAGCACCTGGGACAGTCCATCGCATACGCACGCATGAACGGCGTGGCCCCTCCCTGGAGCAACTGAGACGATGATCACGG
>JANMSA010000828.1:0-1567 GCA_031388865.1 Acidobacteriota bacterium
GACCACGAGAATCGAAAAAAGTGCAGCAGAGGTGGTGCGTATCGGGTTCCTCATTGCGGCGAGATGACCGTGACGTGCTGAGTGGCGTTGTTGGTGATGCTCGCGAACGCCCAGAACCGCTCGCCGCTCATTGGCGAAGCGATCTCGATCCGCAGCGGCCCCCCAGGCGGAATCGCAAAGTTCGAACTGAGGTCCGCGATCCAGCCGGTGCCCGGAATCTGACCGTTGTGCGCCGCGTCCAGCGGGAGGAAGCTATCGACGAGCTTCGCGTCGGTATCCATCCGGAAGATCCGCACCGGCACGGCGCCGAAGAATGACGAATCATCTTCGAGGTACACGCGAAGGGCGACCCGGAAGCGCGCGTCCGACGGCACGTTCAGGAGGTTCAGGCGATCGTCGTACCAGTCGTCTTCGCGCACCACCGGAAGCTCCGTTCCAATCGCTTTGCGCTGCCGCGACAGGTCGCGGATGAGCACGTTGTAGCGAAGATCGTTTCCGCGCGCCGCGTGAACGAAGAGACCGGTCGGCCACTGGGGATGGACCGCGACGATGCCGCGCGCCGGCACGCTCTCCAGCGGACAGCCCTCGGGAATCCCACAAGAAAACCGTAAATTTATCGGCGTACGGAACACCGGTACGTCATCGCCGCCGGGATTCTCGATCACTACGTCTGTCGTCCACTCCGATCCAAACGCTCCTGGTCCTGAGAAAATCACCGGGATCAGGACGCGCTCAAAGACGGCAGGGTCGTACAAGCCGTCCGGACTGGCGATGAAGAGCGCCGACCTCGCCTCGCGCCGTCGTCCGTCATCCGTCGTGACGACGATGTTGTAAACGTTCCCCGGGACGGCCACGGGGTTCGGGAGCAACGGAACCGTCGCTTCGATCTCATCTGGCGAGATGATCCGCCCCAACGGTGACAGATTGCCGTTGAACGATACAAACACTCTCGGCTGCCGGCACGGAGACACATTCGGCGGGCATGTTCCCATCCCCACCGCGCGGATGCGCACCGTCCCCGAGTTCGTGAAGATCACCGGCGGCACCACCGTCAGCGCCGGTTCGGCTTCGCGAACCACAATCGTCGCTGAAGCGATCGTCCCGTAGGTCGCTCCCGGGACGGTTGCTTCCATCTGATACACGCCAGGACCGAGCAGACCGATGAAGGCCGTCACCCGGTACTCCACGGGCCGGACCAATGCGATCTGACAGGGAATCTGAAACACCGCGAGCTCGACTGAGATCCGGTTGCCTGAAACCGTGGCTTTGGCCGATCGCGGCGGACACCCGTCACCCCACAGTCCGGAAATGGTCACACTGACGGCTGTGCGCGAAGTCGGCGCCGCGGGGTGAAATCTAACGATCTGACCGAGTGCAGGAACCGCGACTAAAGCGAGCGCGACTGCAGCTAGAATGCGGCGCATCCCAGCAAATTATGCGATTACGCCATTCGATAGCAAGCAGGGCTCAGAAAGTTTTCAGCGATGTCCTACTGAGCCCTGAGCCCTGAGAACTGAGCCCTGAATCAGTCGTTCGACTCGATCCGGTAGTTCGGCGCTTCCTTCGT
>JANMSA010000837.1:0-12704 GCA_031388865.1 Acidobacteriota bacterium
TCCATGCAGCGCCGTCTTGACGAGAGGGGAGGTCGCGATCGCGTGTGCTGCAAGCTTCGCATCGCGTTCCGTCTTCGCGCCCGTGACCTCGATCTCCATGACCCGGGTCGCCCCCTCGCCGTCGCGGACGATCATCCACGCTAACTGGCGGCAAAGAGTTTCCAGCGCGCGGCGGAAGTCCGACAGATCCGCATTCGGCGCGTTCAGCAGTTTCCCCGAGGCCATGATCAGCACCGTGTCATTGGTGGATGTATCGCCGTCGACGGAGATGGAGTTGAAGCTCTGGTCGACGGCCTGTTTGAGCGCCGTTTGCAGGACGGCCGGCGACACGTTTGCGTCGGTCATCACGAACGCGAGCATGGTGGCCATGTTCGGGTGGATCATGCCCGCGCCCTTGGCCACGCCGATCAGTCTGCCGCGCTTTCCGTCGATGGTGCATGTTGCCTGGGCCACTTTCGGTCCGACGTCCGTGGTGAGGATCGCATGCGACAACGCCTCGATGCCTCCGGTTGAGAGACGATGGACCGCGTCCGGCAGGAAGTCGCGCACCTTCTTGTCGGGGAGCACAACGCCGATGACACCCGTCGAAGCGAGGAACACTTCTTCCTCGCTGCACGCCAGGAGCTCCGCCGTTCTGGTGCGAACGCGCTTCGCCGCATCGAGACCATCTTTGCCCGTGACGGCATTCGCGCAGCCTGCGTTGACCACGACCGCCTTCACCCGGCCACCGGACTTCTTGAGGGCGGCCCTGGACAACACAACGGGCGCGGCCTGAAAGCGATTCTGGGTGAACACGGCCGCAGCATTCGCGCCGTCAGGCGCGACGATGAGACCGAGGTCCGGCCGCTTCTTGCGGATGCCGGCGCGGACGCCGGAGGCGACGAAGCCCTTCGGGAGTCTCATCGGTTACAGGGTCTCCAGCGCCGCGCGAGCCGCGGCTTCGACACGGGCGGGCGCGGTGCCGCCGAGAACGTTTTTTTTCGCCAGAGAGTCTTCGAGTCTGCGAGTCTGCGAGTCTTCGGAGGGTTTGTCTCCTCGAGGACTCGAAGACTCGTCCACTCGAAGACTCTTGCTGACCTGCTCGTGCGCCTCGCGAAACGGCACGCCCTGCGCCGCCAGCTCATCGGCCAGATGCGTCGCCATCAGCAGTGGGCTTCCGGCCGCCTCACGCATCCTTCCGTGATGCAGTTTCAGCCCGCCGATCAGCGCCGTCACTGCGGGCAGGAGAACGGCGAGCAGCGTGCGCGTGCGGAACAGCGGCTCTTTGTCGAGTTGCAGATCCTTGTTGTAGGCCAGCGGCAGTCCCTTGAGCAGGGTGAGGAATCCGGTCACTTCGCCGATCGAGCGGGCGGCGTATCCCCGTGTGAGCTCGAGCACGTCCGGGTTCTTCTTCTGGGGCATGCGTGACGAGCCCGTCGCCAGCGCGTCCGGCAGTTCCACGTAGGCCGCCTCGTCGCTCGTGAAAAAGATCAGGTCTTCGGCGAGCCGCGACAGATGCGTGAGCAGGAGGGAGGACACGAAGAGATACTCCGCGGCGAAGTCGCGATCCGACACGCCGTCCAGAGAGTTCTTTGTAGCGCGCGCGAAGCCAAGCGACTTCGCCAGCCGCTCGCGGTCGACTGCAATGGGAGTTCCCGCAAGCGCGGCGCTGCCAAGCGGACACTCATCGCCGCGGGCTTTCGCATCGCCCATGCGCGAGAGGTCGCGCTCCAGCATCGCCACGTACGCCAGGCACCAGTGTCCGAACGTCACCGGCTCCGCTTGTTTGAGATGCGTGTAGCCGGGCATCGCCGTCGCTGCCTCATCCAATGCTTTCTCCGCGAGTGCTCGCGCCAGACCGCGCGTCAGTGCATCGAAGTCGTCGCAGGCCTTCTTCAGCCACAGCTTGAGATCGGTCGCGACCTGATCGTTCCGCGAGCGGCCCGTGTGGAGCTTGCCCGCAAGAGGTCCGAGAGTCTGACGGAGCTCCGACTCGACATACGAGTGCACATCCTCCGCGTCACTCTCCTTGAGAGTGATCGCCATGAGCGCACTGACGAGTGCGCTCTCCTCTTCCGCGGTAAGCACGCCCACACGCGCCAGCTCGTGCGCCCACGCGGTCGACCCTTCCACGTCTTCCGCGAACAGCTCACGGTCGAACGCGAACGAGTCATTCAGCGCGCGCAAGAGAGCGGACGGTCCTTCGCTGAACCGTCCACCCCACATCGTCGCTGCAGGCCCAGACGTGCCGGTCATTGTTTCGCCCATCCTCCGTTCGCGCTCTGTACGGTCTGTACGTCCATCGGCGAGAGGCGCTTCCGTCCGCGCAGCTGCAGTCCGAACAGCTTGATGAACCCTGCGGAGTCGGTGACGTCGTACCCGGTCATGTCGAACGAGGCCAGATTCTGCTGGTACAGCGAGAACGGCGACTTGCGTCCGACCACCGTCGCGTTGCCCTTGTAGAGCTTCATCGTGACGCTTCCCGTCACGTTCTCAGTGATCACGTTCACGAACGCGTCGTACGCCTCACGCAGCGGTGCGAACCACTGGCCGTTGTACACGAGCTCCGCGTAGCGCGTGGCCATCCGTTCTTTCTCGTGCGCGGCGTCGCGATCGAGCACAATCGACTCGAGGGATTTCAGCGCACTGACCAGCATCGTTCCGCCAGGAGTCTCGTACACCCCGCGCGACTTGATGCCGATCAGCCGGTTCTCGACGATGTCCGCACGGCCAATGCCGTGACGCCCGCCGATCTCATTCAGCGTCTGCACCAGCTTCGCAGGCGACAGGCTGACGCCGTTCACCGTCACGGGCAGGCCCGCTTCGAACTCGATGGAGACTTTTTCGGGTGCATCCGGCGCATCCATCGGATCGACGGACAGCTTGAACATCGACGGCTCCGGCTCGAACATCGGATCCTCGAGCGGCCCGCCTTCATGCGAAAGGTGCCAGAGGTTCCGGTCGCGCGAGTACGGATCCTTTTTCGTCACCGGAACGGGGATTCCCCGTGCCGATGCGTAGTCGATCGCGTCTTCACGCGAGACGATGTCCCACTCCCGCCACGGCGCGATCACCTTCAGTTCCGGCGCAAGAGCTTGATAAGCGAGCTCGAAGCGCACCTGATCGTTCCCCTTGCCGGTGCAGCCGTGCGCGAGCGCATCGCAGCCCGTGGCCAGTGCGATCTCGACCTGCTTGCGCGCGATGAGCGGCCGCGCGGTCGACGTTCCGAGAAGGTAGTCATGCTCGTAGATCGCGCCGGCCTTGAGCACAGGGAAGAGGTAGTCCGCCGCGAACTCTTCCTTCGCGTCGACGAGGTGGAAATCGCACGCACCGGTCGAATACGCCTTCTGCGCCAGTCCCGTCGTCTCCTCGGCCTGACCGACGTCGACCGCGACCGCCACCACTTCGCAGCCGTAGTTCTCCTTCAGCCAGGTGATGATGATGGAGGTGTCCAGACCTCCCGAGTAAGCAAGTGCGACTTTTTTCACGCTGCGATCTCCTTCCGGGTCGCGCTCAGCACTTCGGCGAGCGCATCGATGAATTCGGCGAGTGCCTTCTTCGGCACGACGTAGGGCGGCAACAACCGCAGGACTTTTTCGCGAGCGGTGCCCACGACGAAGCCGTGCGCGAGCAGCTCGCGCGCGACGGGGGTGGCGGGGCGATCGAGCTCGATGCCCCACATCAACCCTGAACCGCGCACTTCCACGACGTTCTTCATTTTCGTGAGCTCGGCGCCGAACCACTCGCCGAGTGCGTTGATGTGCGGCAGGAGCTTCCCGGTCTCCTCGAGTACCACCGCGCCGAGCCGGCAAGCGATCGGGTTGCCGCCGAAAGTCGTGCCGTGATGGCCCGGCCTCACGACCCCTTCGAGCGCCGCACCGGTGAGCACTGCGCCGAGGGGCAGTCCCCCGCCGAGGGGCTTGGCCAGTGTGACCATGTCCGGGACGATGCCGCTCTTCTGGAACGCGAACAGAAAGCCGGTGCGTCCGAGGCCGCACTGGATTTCATCGAGGACCAGGAGCGCGCCGTGGCGATCGGCGATGCGCCGCGCGGCGATCATGTACTCATCGGTGAGCGGGATGATTCCTCCCTCGCCCATGACCGGCTCGAGGAAGATCGCCGCGGTGTCCCCATCGACGGCGCCTTCGAGCGCGTCGATGTCGTTCGGCGGGACGAAGCTCACTCCCGGAACGAGCGGCTCGAACGGCTCGCGATACGCATCGTGTCCGGTGAGGGAGAGAGCGCCGAGAGTGCGGCCGTGGAAGCTCTCCACGAGCGCCACGAGCCTGGTCTTCCTGGTGGCGAGTCGCGCAAACTTGAGCGCCGCCTCGTTCGCCTCCGTGCCGCTGTTGCAGAAGAACGCGCGTAGCAGGCCGGACGCCCGCACGAGCTTCTCCGCGAGGATGCCCTGCGCGGGGTGGTAGTAGAGGTTGGAGACGTGCAGTAGCGTGCTGCTCGCATCGCGCAGCGTGCGGGTGATGCGCGGGTGCTTGTGTCCCAACACGTTCACGGCGATGCCGCCGAGCAGGTCCCAGTACGCGCGCCCCTCCGCGTCGTACAGGCGCGCGCCCTTGCCGTCGCGCGGATGGAACGGCGTCCGCGCGTACGTCTTCACCAGGAATGCGCTCTCGCGCTGTTCGACCGCAAGCGGGGTTTCGTCATGCAGCAACAAGGGTCGTTCCTCCTTCGGCGGCTGGCAGTTGGCGGTTGGTGGTTGGCGGGGGGCCGATGGTGATCTTCGCGACGCCGTGGTGCAGCGCGGTCAGTGCGGCCTGAAGTTTCGGTTTCATGCCGCCGGTAACGGCGCGGCTGGCGAGCATCGTCGCAACGCCGGCGGCGGTGAGCGAAGGGACGACGGTCCCGTTTTCGTCGAGCAGCCCGGCCACGTCCGTCAGGAAGCGCAGTTCCCGTGCGCCCAGCACAGAAGCAATCGCGGCCGCCGCCGTATCGGCATTCACGTTGAAGAGTGCGCCGTCGGAACCTGCCGCAACCGATGAGATGACCGGCATCACGCCGCTGGTGACCATGGCCTGGATCAACCCGCGATTCGCGTGGGTCACTTTCCCGACGTGGCCGAGTTCCACGCCATCGATCGGCGGATGCTGTTCGGCGACGATCGTCGCTCCGTCGCACCCGGAGATCCCTGCCGCGCGGATGCCTAGCCTGGTCAGCTCCGAAACGAGCAGCTTGTTCACCGTCCCGGCAAGCACGGATACGACGATGTCGAGCGTTGCATCGTCGGTGATCCGAAGACCGGCGTGCGTCTTCTTCGAAATGCCGGCCCGTGAAAGCGCCGCATCGATGTGCTTCCCGCCGCCGTGCACGAGCACGATCTGCTCGCCCGCGTTCCAGCGCGCGGCGATCTTCTCGAGCGCAGAGGAGCGGAGAACGCCGTCATCGAGGAGCGACCCCCCGAGCTTGACCACCGCCAACCGCGAACCGCCAACCGCCATCGGGTCCGTCACAGCAGTCCCTCCTCTTCGGCGTAGCCGTACATCCGGTTGAAGTTCTGCACGGCCTGCGAAGCCGCACCTTTGAGCAGGTTGTCGATGACGCTGACCACCACCGCCCGCCGCCCGCCCTGCAGCAGCGTGAAGCCGATCTCGGCGTACGGCGTGTTCACGACGTCCTTCAGCTCCGGCAACTTGCCGTGCGGCAGCACGCGTACGAACCGCTTGTCGCCATACGCCTCGGCATACAGCGCGGACACTTCCCCGGCCGTGACGGGCCTGGTGAAGCCGACGTGCATCGTCGAGTAGATGCCGCGCACGGTTGGGATGAGATGGGGCACGAAGACCAGCGTGGCGCGCTCGCCGAGGTGCAGCCCCTGCCGGATCTCCGGCTCGTGGCGGTGGTGACCAACGCCGTACGCCTTGAAGTTGCCGGAAAGCTCCGCGAAGGAGAACGCCAGATCGGCCTTCTTGCCCGCACCCGACACACCGCTCTTCGCGTCGACGATCACCGGCTGGTTGCGGTCGAGGAGGTACGTCAGCGGGCGTAACGCGAGCAGCACGGACGTGGGGTAGCAGCCTGGGTTTGCGACCAGTCGCGCTTTCTTCAGCTCTCCGTTGCAAAGCTCCGTCAGCCCGTATACGGCCTCGTCGAGTAGCTGTGGCTGCTCGTGCGAGAAGCCGTACCAGGACGGATAGAGCGACGGCTCGCCAAGGCGAAACGCGCCGGAGAGGTCGATGACGCGGATCCCGCGGGCGAGGATGTGCGGGACGATCTCGGCCGAAACTTCGTTCGGCGTGGCCAGGAAGGCGACGTCGGGATTCGCAGCGAAAAGAGCATCGAGAGAGAAGGACTCGCTGGAGAACGCGGCCGCGACGTCGGCGTGCTTGTGGCGGCCGAGGAGCTTGATGAGCTCCGCGCCCGCGTAGCCAGTGGCACCTGCTACCGCGACGCGCGTTGGCAGAGGCCGGTTGTCGGTTGTCTCTGAAGTGTCGCCCGGGCGCAAAGGCGCAGACAACTGAGAACGGACAACCGACAACTGATCATCGACACTTACAGCGTGTTGTACATTTTTCATGGTCGCTCCGGGTGAATCCGTCGCGCGCGCTATGCGCGGGTGCGGCGTCGCGGGACGAGGCCCGCGAGGTCGTGGCTACGCCAGGCGAATGCTGCGGCGGCGGGGGGGGTGCGGGAGGCGACGAAAATCGTGTCGTCGCCCCCCATCGTGCCGGCGGTGTCATCGGCGTCCATCGCGTCGATGGCGCTGGCCAGCGGTTGCGCCGCGGCGATCGCGGTTTTGATCACGACCAGGTTCATCGCCGCCTCGGCGGAAATGACGCTGTCGCGTACGAGCTGTTCGAAGCGATGCTCCGTGGTCGCTCGCGGCGTGAACTGCGCCACCGGTGCGATCGTTTGCGTGGACAAGTAGCCGTTGGGAGTCTTGACCAGCCCGAGCTCCCGCAGATCGCGGGAGAGCGTGGGCTGGGTGACGGTGAACCCGTGCGTCCGCAGCGCCGCCAGCAGCTCGTCCTGAGAGTGGACGGCTCGCTCGCGCACGATCCGGAGGATTTCCTCTCGTCTGCGCATGGCGTCTCCGGATGCATAAACATTCATCATGGCGAATACTTATGCACTAACGACCCGGTGTCAACATCTATTTCCGGGAGGCACGGCGAACCTCATCGCCCGAGGGGCGCTTGCTGCCGCGCGCACTCCGCGCACACCCATCCCAATCGAGATCCTTCTCCCCCGCGCACGGGGGAGAAGGATCTCGATGGGGGAGGGTCTCGCGAGCCACCCGGTGTGAGGCCACCGTGTTTGCGGCGATGTCACGCGGTCGCGTCGTGCGCTATCTGAACGCGAGGTCGAGAAAGTAGAGCGTTCCGGCAGGGGACCATTCCACCTGCTGCGTGGCCGAACTGACGTTGCGGAACGTGAGCTCGTCGCCGGTCACGATCCCGACTCCGATAAAGAAGGGCACCGCGACGACGCGCGAGTCGCGGGGATGGGATGCGAGCCGGCCGAGTGAGTGACTGAACTCCTGTGTCCAGCGAAAGGCAAGTCGAAACGTCTGGCCGCCGTCGATCGAGCGGTGCAGTCCTGACCTTGTCGCCGCCGGTTCCCGGCCAGAGACCCAGATCACAGACGCATCCGCCGCGGAGACCTCGATCGCTTCGACATAGCTCCAGTGGGAACCGGTGGACTTCCACGTCTTTCCGCCGTCGGCGGAGATGACGACCTGGTGCCCTGCGCCCGTCCAGGCCAGCATCACATCGAAGCTCCTCGCCGCGAACGTGGAGACTTCGACGTCGCCGCGCCCGATGGCGCCGATGCGCGTCCACGTTGCGGCGCCGTCGTGCGACTCATACACGACGCCTGTCCTGGCGATGGCGCGAAGATGCAGAGAGCCGGACCGGTTCACCTCGACCTGCACCACCGGCTCGGGAAGCCTGAAGGTCTCAACCGCCCCGTAGGTGAGCCGGACGATGTGCCGCTTGGTGTACACGTACACGCGATCGAAGTGGCGTGCGAGGATCTCGTTGGACGTATCCAGCAGCAGGTCCGGTGCGCTGGCGATCGCGCTCCATGTGCACCCCGCGTTCACGGACTGGTGAATCGTGCCGTCCGAACGCGTGGCATAGAGCACATTGGCAGCCACGCCGGTGGCCAGGGCAACCGTCCACGTGTCATACCTCTCCCTGTGGGTCCCGCGGATCACGGAATCGCCGGCAAGGAATCCGAACGCCTCCAGCCCGGAGGTCGCGCTGCAGACGGGAGAGTGCCAGGGGGCGGCGCGATGGCCGAGTGCGCGCGAACGTGACAGTGCCGGTGGCGCCAGAGCCAGCAGCGAAAGCAGGACAATGAGAGAGGCGCGCACGTCACTATGGTGGGTCTTCCCTGCGTGGATGACAAGCTCTAGCGCGGGGCGCTGTCAGCCCACCGCTCCACCGGTCCTGGGCCATTTCACGGCGCTATTACACGTCGATCCCGACGCTGCGCATCAGCTCCAGAGCGTTGCTCTTGGTGACCACGCCCGGGCGCATGCGATAGTCGAACACTACTTTTCCTGCCTCGATGTGGTCCTCGAAGTGGACGTTCGATGCGCGCGGTGCGAGGGAGTCGGCGATCTGAGCCAGGGCGAGATCGTGCGTCGACACAAGGCCAATGGCGCCGCGCTCGACCAGCCCGCGCACGATGGCCTCCGCACCGATGCGGCGGTCGTGGGAGTTGGTTCCGGCCAGGACCTCGTCCAGGAGATAGAGCAGCGGGCCGCCGCGGGACATGTCCAGGATCAGCCGGATGCGCAGAATCTCGGCGTAAAAGCGAGAGGCGTTTTCCTGCAGAGAGTCGGCGATGCGGATGGACGCTCCCACCTGGGTCGGGGTCAGGCGCAGGGTGCTCGCACACACGGGGCCGCCCGCCATGGCCAGCACGGCGCCGATCCCGACGCTGCGCATCATCGTGCTCTTGCCGGACATGTTCGAGCCGCTGACCACGAGCAGCCGCAGCGCCCTGTCGAGACGGATGTCGTTCGTCACGCGCCGGTCGGCGGGGATCAGGGGGTGCCCGAGCTCACGCGCGTCGAAACCTGGACCCTCCTCCAGGATCTCGGGCATGGCATACGCCGGATGCTCGAACGCGAATGACGCCAGCGACGACAGCGCCTCGATCTCGCCGACCGCCTCGATCCACTCGCCGATGCGCGTTCCCGACCTGGTCCGCCAGCGTTCGATGGCCAGCGCCACATGCGTCGTCCATAACAACAGCACGGCAAACGGCGCGAAGAATTGATTGCGCCTCGCGTCGAGCAGCGATACGAGCCTGCGCAGCTTCTCGATCTCACTTGAAGCCGGGAGCTCCGCGCCGCGTAACCGCTCGTGCAGCGCGCGCAGGCGTTCCGACGTGAACGTCTCCCGCTCGATGCGCGCCAGCACTCCGGCCAGCAGGGCCAGGGCCGGTTCGGCGCGCTCGACGGCCATGACGACCGGCTCGACCCGCGGATTGAGGTGACGCGCGAGCAGCACAGTCGCGAAGATCGTCACGATAAGCGGGGTCATCGGGATGTTCGCAATCACCCCCAGACTGGCCTCGGGATGCGTCATGCCGATGAACTTCGCGATCATCGACGGGAGAGCGAGCAGAAAGAGAATGAGGGTTGCCGAAGGGAGGGCGATCGCGCCGAAGCGCTCGAGGGGGGAGAGGCGCACCGCGGGCATGGCGCCCCATGCATCGAGCTTCGCGCTCTCGACCTCCTGTGCCACTTCCGCCGCCTCGACGGCGACGTCCTCGCGCAGGGTGACGTTCTCGCGGAGCTCGAGCACGGCGGCCTGTCGCGCGCGGATCTCCGAGGCATCGCGTTCGGGATCTTTCAGCCAGCCGGCCAGGCGCCGCCGTCCCGCCGGCGTGACGGCCACGCACAGCAGCTCGAAGAGCGACCCTCGTCCGAAGAGATCGAAGTCTCCAGAGTAAGGATGGTGATCGTCATGGAAGCCGGTACCGGCATCGCCGGTGCCAGGCCAGGTGTCGTCGGTCCGCGCCAGGCCGCGCTCGTAGAACGCCGCGCCACTCTCGGCGCGCTTGCGTCTGCCGACGAGACGCTCGTGCGCGACGACCAGCACGATGAAGGCGATCAGGGTTCCGAGCGCAGCGAACAGGCTCCAGAAGGCCAGGGCGATCGTTGCGGCGATGAGGATGAGGCGCACGATGGAAATCGTCCGCTCGCCACGGAGGAGCTCAGAGATAGACTGCCGCCGCCGTTCGAGCCGGTCGAGATAGAGTTCACGCACCGGCGCATTCTATGGTTCCACACACCTTTCCACCCGGGCCGAAGAACTGGATCCCCGGCAGCCACCTGCGAGCGCTGCAGTACCGCCCTCTCGACTTCCTGCACAGCCTGGCCGCACGCTACGGTGACGCTTCGATTTTTCGCCTGGGCTCGCAACGGGTGTTCTTCTTCCGGCATCCGGAGCAGGTCCGGGACGTGCTGGTCGTGCGCAATGCCTCGTTCATGAAAGGGCGAACCCTTCAGCGGACCAAGGCCGTCCTCGGGGAGGGACTGCTCACCAGCGAGGGCGAACTGCACAAACGACAGCGCCGTCTGGCCCAGCCCGCGTTCCATCGCGAGCGGATCCAGCGTTACGGCGAGGCCATGGTGGAGTCGGCGGCACGCACCGGAGGGAGCTGGCGGGACGGCGAGGAGATCGATGTCGCGCACGAGATGATGCGGCTCACCCTGGCGGTCGTGGCGCAGACCCTCTTCGGTGCGGACGTCGACGATCAGGCGGACGAGATCGGCGCTTCGCTGACCGAGCTGATGCTGATGTTTCCACTGCTCGTTCACCCGCTTGGCAAGCTGCTCATCCGCATCCCGTTCATTCCGCAGGTCCGCCGCTTCCGCGTGGCGATGGAGCGCCTCGACCGCACGATCTACAGAATCATCGAAGAGCATCGCCGCGCTGGAGTCGATCGGGGAGATCTGTTGTCGATGCTGCTCCTGGCTACGGACGTCGAAGGCGACGGCGGAGCCATGTCGGACCTCCAGCTCCGCGACGAGTCGATGACGATCTTTCTGGCGGGCCATGAGACGACGGCCAACGCACTCTCGTGGACCTGGTACCAGCTCGCCCGCAATCCGGAAGTCGAGCGCGAGCTGCGCCGCGAACTGGACACCGTCCTGGCCGGCCAGCTGCCCACGCCCGCGGACTACGCGCGCCTGACCTATACGGAGATGGTGCTCGCCGAGTCGATGCGCCTTTATCCGCCCGCGTGGGGCGTCGGCCGCTATGCGCTCGAGGACGTGCAGATCGGGGAGTGGACGGTGCCGAAGAACTCGCTCGTACTCGTCTCGCAGGCAGTGACCCATCGCGACGCGCGCTTCTGGCACGACCCGGAGCGTTTCGACCCGTTGCGCTTCACGGCGGAGGCGAAGGCGGCCCGCCCGAAGATGGCGTACTTTCCGTTCGGCGCAGGCCCGCGCATCTGCATCGGAGAGTCGTTCGCATGGATGGAAGGAGTGCTGCTCCTGGCCACGCTTGCTCAGCGATGGAAGCTGGAGCGCGGACCGGACATCGACACGCAGCCGCTGATCACGTTGCGGCCCCGCGGACGCATGATGATGCGCGTGCGCTCGTGCGGCCGCAGTTGACTGGTTGCTGGTGCCTGGTTACTGGTGCCTGGTTACTGGTGCGTTTTGTGTGTGATGTGCCTGATCGAATTTTCCGCGACCCCTCCCGGGGTCGCGTAGGATTTGTTCTGAATCGTCGCGGCAACGCGATTGTTCGCTTAACCTCGCAACCAGCAACCAGCAACTGACTACAATACGAGCATGCAAACCGTTGAAGCGTTGTTCGCCGACTACGCGTCGTTCCATCAGACCGCCGGCAACAAGCTCTTCCATCGCGCAGGCATCCCCATGATCATGCTGTCGCTGATCGGGATGCTCACGCAGGTGACGCTTCTCGACGTCGCGACCGTCCGCCTCGATGCCGCCACCCTGCTGATCGCTGCAGCGGCCGCGTACTACTTCGTCATTGAATGGCGGCTGGCTCTGGCGATGATCGCCATCTCCGTGGCCTTCTACTTCATCGGTGCCGTGATTCCATTCTGGATCAACGTAGCTCTGTTCGTGCTCGGCTGGATCCTGCAGTTCATCGGTCACAGGATGTACGAGCACAAGAACCCGGCCTTCTTCCGCAACTTCGTCCATCTGCTGATCGGGCCTCTGTGGATTCTCAACGACATCGTCCCTGTCGTGAAGGCGAAAGCGGCAGGTCCAGGCTGAGGCCTGTTTCTTGCTCGGACCGCCCGGGAACGGGCATGGACGACGAGCGAAAGTATGGAGTCCTGGTCGTTGAGGATGATCCCGCCATCCGACGTCTGGTGACGATGGTGCTGGAGCGTCAGGGATATCAGGTCGAGTTCGCGGGGGATGGTGTGGAGGCGGTCCTGAAGCTCGGGCTCTCCGACTACGACGTGATCATCCTCGACCTGATGATGCCGAACCTGGACGGCTTCACCTTCCTGAATACGCTCGCCAGCAATGACCCGGAGCGTCTGCGAAAAGTGATCGTCACCAGCGCGGCCTCTCCGGCGGTGATCCACGCGAGGCTTCGTGCGTCTCCGTTCCACCTCCTGCCGAAACCGTTCGAGATCGCGGAGCTGATCACCCAGGTGCGCGCCTGCATCGACGCACAGGCCCCTTCGTAGTGTGGTTGCCGGTTGTCAGTTGTCAGTTGTCTGAGATTTCTCGCCCATGCGTCAGGCATCGCGAGAGG
>JANMSA010000848.1:0-3915 GCA_031388865.1 Acidobacteriota bacterium
AGCACGCCCACGACGTGGGAGACGCCCCACGACTCGCGCACGCGCACGACGCAGGAGACGATCTTCTGGGCGACGATCAGGGCATCCGCGACTTCTTCCGTTTCGCCGAGGCAGATGTCGCAGGCGCTGCAGGCTTGGCCGGCGTGCTGCTGGCCGAAGTATTCGACGAGCGCGCGATGCCGGCAGGTGGCGCCCGAGCAGTAGCGGTCGATCTCGTTGAGGTGTTTGACCAGCGAGTCCGCGTGGGCGGCGTCGCTGGTCTCGCTGAGGAGCATGGAGCGCCAGAGCATGATGTCGGCGCCGGAGTAGAGCAGGACGCACTCCGCCTCCAGGCCGTCGCGGCCCGCGCGCCCCGACTCCTGCTGGTAATGCTCGATCGACTTCGGCATCGCGGTGTGCAGCACGAAGCGGACGTTGGAACGATCGATGCCCATGCCGAAGGCGACCGTGGCGACGACGAGGTCGCATTTTTCGGAAGAGAACTGCTCCTGCGCGTCGCGCCGCTCCTCCTGCGTCAGCCCGGCGTGGTACGCGACGGCGTTGTGGCCGCGCTTCTTGAGCTTCTCCGTCAGCGAGTCCACGTCCTTGCGGCGCGTGCAGTACACGATGCCGGCTTCGCCTTTGTGCCGCTCCAGCACGTCGAGCACCTGTTTCACTTCATCCTGTCGCGGCAGGACGCGATAGGTGAGGTTGGGGCGGTCGAAGTCGCCGACGAGGATGAGCGGATCGACGAGGCCGAGCTGCCTGGCAATGTCGCGCCGCACTTCCGGGGTGGCCGTAGCCGTGTACGCCTGGACGGAGACGCCCTCGAACTCATCATGCAGCGTCCGCAACTGCCGGTACTCCGGACGGAAATCGTGACCCCAGTGGCTGATGCAGTGGGCCTCGTCGATGGCGAAGGTTTTCACCCCGGCGCGGCGCAGCATGTCCCGAAAGCCGGACATGGCCAGCCGCTCCGGGGAGACGAAGAGCAGCTTGAGCGTTCTGGCGAACAGTTCCCGCTCGATGGCCCGGTTCTCCGTCGAGGTCTGGGAGCTGTTCATCTGCGCCGCCCGGACCCCACAGGCCTCGAGGCTGTCCACCTGGTCCTTCATCAGGGAGATCAGCGGAGAGACCACGACGGTGACGGAGTCGCCGAGGAGGGCGGGGGCCTGGTAGCAGAGGGACTTGCCGCCGCCGGTCGGGAGGACCACCAGCGAGTCGCGCGCGGAGAGGGCGGCGAGCATGGCCTCCTCCTGCAAAGGCCGCAGCGTGGAGTACCCCCAATGTTTGTCGATGAGGTCGAGAAGGGGGGCGGACACTGGAACGGATTATCGCATCTGTGCTATTGATCGCGCCCCATGCACTCCATTCGCGCGGCCGCGCGATACAACCGGGCCATCCATGCAACCGCTGACCTCCTGTCGAAGCTGCGCATCGACGCGATCTTCGTGGGCGGCGTGGCCCGCTCCGCCTGGCTGGACGTCGAGGTCGAGGTCGGTGCCGTGGACGTGCTGGCGCTCATGAACGCCCCGCAGAAGGGGCAGCTGGCGATGATGGCCAGCAACCGCGGCTTCCGCGTGGACCGCGAAGAGATCGAGCAGAGCGAAGAGCTGGACCTGGTCCCTCTCAACTTTGTGGATGAAGAAGGGGAAGTCCGCGTGCACGTCCTCTTGGCCAGCAATGCCCTGTACGGGCGGATGGTTGCGGCGGGGATGGGCACGACCATCGACGAGCGCGCGGTTCGCGTGCCCCGCGCCGAGGATCTGGCGCTGATGCTGCTCTTTGCGGAGGATGATGCGACGGTGCGACGGCTGGCTGTGCTGCCGGAGTTCGATCGCGACGCATTTCAGGAGAGGCTGGTCTCCATCGGCGCCTCCGGATCGGGTTGGGTAACCGCGGAATGATATGGATCGACCGTCAGGACATTCTGGACCAGTCTCTCGAGCGCGTCGCCGCGCAGCCTCAGGTAGCCATCGATACGGAGGCGGACTCGCTCCATTCCTACTTCGACAAGGTCTGCCTGATCCAGATTTCTCTACCCGATGAAGATCTGATCGTCGACCCGCTGGTGCGCGTCGACCTGAAGAAGTTCGGCGAGATCCTCGCCGATCCCGCGGTCATCAAGGTCTTCCACGGTGGTGACTACGACCTGCGCATCCTGCATCGCGACTTTGGCTTCACCGTCCACAACCTCATCGACACTTCCATCTGCGCCCAGCTCCTCGGCTACGAGGGCCTGGGCCTGGCAGCTCTCCTCGACCGCCATTTCAACCTGAAGGTGAACAAGACCCATCAGCGTGCGGACTGGTCGATGCGCCCGCTGACCGCAGACATGCTGGCGTATGCGGCGATGGATACGCATCACCTGCTGGAGCTCGCCGCGAAACTGCGCGAGGAACTGACGGCGCTGGACCGCTGGTCGTGGGCGGTCGAGGAGTTCGCGCGACTGGAGAGCGTCCGCTACAGGGAGAGCGAGGAGGAGGGCGAGGCGTGGCGGAAGATGAAGAACACCGGCGGCCTCGACCGCCGCAGTCTGGCCGTCGTGCGCGAGCTGTACAACTGGCGCGACGCGCTGGCCCGGAAGGCCGACCGCCCGCCATTCAAGATTCTTGGCAATGACACGATCATCGACATCGCCAAGGAAAGGCCGGCGTCGCAGCGCGACCTGATGGGGATGCGCAGCCTGTCGCGCTACCACTCAGACCGCTACGGACGCGACCTTGCGACGCTGGTGAGTAAGGCCCTGGACATCCCGGATGCGGAGTTGCCGGAGCGGACCGAGCCGAAGGCGTGGATCCGCGACAAGCAGCTCGAGTCGCGCATCAACCGTCTGAAGGAAGTCCGCGACCGCTTCGCACGCGAGCTGAAGATCGATCCGTCGGTGCTGGCCGCCCGGCACATCCTCGCAGCAGTGGCCACCGCCGGAACGCTGGACGTGCCGAACATGCGCGAGTGGCAGAAGCAGGTGATGGGCGAGGCGCTGCTCGAGGCGCTGCGGCCTGAGGCGAAGCTGTTCTGACGCGCGCGTTGCCGCGGTTATCAGTTGTCAGTTGTCCGCGAGTTCTCGCTTGGTGGAGCGGCTTCCCCAGGCGCAACAGGCGTTGAACGCCTGATGCCCCTTCGGCGAGAGAATCGCAGACAACCGACAACTGACAACTGACAACTAACACGACAACTGACAGCCGCGGACAGGCAAACGCCAGCCAGGCGATACAATCGCCCCAATGGAACGCGTTACCGACTACCAGGTCATCATCATCGGCTCCGGACCGGCCGGCTGTACTGCCGCTCTATATCTGTCCCGGGCGAACATCAAGTGCATCGTGCTGGAGGGGTTGCAGCCGGGTGGGCAGCTCACCATCACTACGGACGTGGAGAACTACCCTGGATTTCCGGAAGGGATCCTCGGGCCGAAGCTGATGGACCTGATGCGTCAGCAGGCGGAACGCTTTGGCGCCACGTTCCGCGCGCTCGAGCCGGTGGAGAGTGTCAGCTTCCGCAGCCATCCCTTCGAGATCCGCACCGATGGTGTGGTCTTCGAGGCGCCGGCGGTCATTGTGGCTTCCGGCGCGTCCGCCAAGCAGATTGGTCTGCCGAGCGAGCAGGCGCTGCAGGGCTTCGGCGTGTCGTACTGCGCGACGTGCGACGGGTTCTTTTTCAAGGAGAAGGAGATCGTCGTCGTGGGTGGCGGCGACTCGGCGATGGAGGAGGCCACGTTTCTCACGAAGTTCGCGAAGAGGGTTACGGTCATCCATCGGCGCGAAGAGCTGCGCGCGTCGAAGATCATGCAGGATCGCGCGCTCTCGAATCCAAAGATCGACTTCATCTTCGACACCACCGTCGATGAGGTCATCGGGTCGAAAGAGGGGGGTGTCACCAGCCTCAAGTTGCGCAACCTCAAAACCAACGCGACCCGCGACTTTGCGACACAGG
>JANMSA010000911.1:0-2651 GCA_031388865.1 Acidobacteriota bacterium
GCCGGAAGATCGTCTGCGGCGCGGTTGATCCGTCCGCCGGGACGCGGTTGATCGTGCGCTGGGCGGTCGTGAAATAGATCGTGTGTCCGTCCGGCGACCACACCGGCATCCCGCCTGGGGTCACATTTTGCACCAACGACCCGTCAAGGCCGATCACCCAGATGGCGCGGTCCTCCAACTGGTGGGCGGCGACGCGCGTCCCATCGGGCGACAGCCGGAAATGCGAGTACATCCGTTCGGGAGCGTTGACGAATTCCTCTCGACCGCTGCGATCGACCCAGACGAGACGCCGTCCGCCCCGCGGCTGCGCATACACCAGGGTGCCGTCACGGGCGACCGCGTACATGGGCCCCGCCTGGAGAAGCGTCGTTTGCACGTCGATGCCGGTGGCGTGCGGCTCGCCGGTGAGCTTGATCGCCCGGCTGTCGAAGCCGGCGGCGAACAACGAGCGGCCGCGCGCAAATGCCAGCGCATCGCGGCCGACCAGTTGCGGGCTTGTCGCATTCCGCACGACCTCGCTCGCTACGGACGCGTCCCGCGGCAATGCGCTGACGCTGTTCAAGTTGCTCAACATGCCGCCTCTCAGCGATGTGAACAGCAGCGCGCCGCCGTCGATCAGCCGTGGTGTCAGATGGCCTTCCTCCCCTTCACGGAGACGCGTCAGAGGGCCTTCCGCCGAGATGAACTCAAGCAGCGGTCCGCTCGCGGTGCTGCGCACGAACCGGCCGTCCGAGAGCCACGTTATCGTCCCCCCACCGTCGGACGTTCCGACATCCTGCACCGGCCCACCGCCGGCCGGAACTTTCTTGATGTTCCGCTGGCCGAACGCGACCCATTGACTGTCTTCCGAGAACATGGGGTTGAGCGCATCGCCTGTACCCGGAACCGACACCGTCCTGGCCGTCTCGAGGGAGTGGATGAACAGCAGCCTTTCGCCTTGCTGATTGGCCCCAATGAAGGCGATCCGGCTTCCGTCCGGGGCGATCGCGATGGAGGTGCCGTTGATCGGGATATAGAGTGTGATGCCCGGTGGCAGATTGAGCGATAGACGGGTGACGGTACGCTGCAACGCCGGTGGTGTGGACGCGCGCCACAGCGCGACCGCAAGTGTCAGCGCCGCGATCGTCGGAATAGCCACCGCGATCAGCAGTGGCCACGCCCGACGTCGTGTCGCACCCACGACCGATGTGCGGGCGCGTCGGACGTCCGTACGCCCTTCGCCGACCCAGACCAGTTCGCTCTTCAAATCGCGCGCCGTCTGCCAGCGATCGTCGGGATTCTTGGCCAGGCATTTCTCGACGATGCGATCGAGGCCGGCGGGTGTCAGTGGCTGCCGCTCGCTGACCGCCGGGGCGTCGCGCTCGAGGACGGCGGCGATGAGCCCAGCCTGCGAATCCGCTTTGAACGGCCGGATTCCGGTGAGCATCTCGTAGAGCAGCGCGCCGAACGCGAAGATGTCGGTGCGCGCATCCACCTTCTCGCCTCGAAGTTGTTCCGGTGAGGTGTAGGGCAGCGTGCCCATGACCAGTCCCGCACTGGTCAAGCCGGGGACGCTCGAGACCGGGGGGGCCACGAGATCGGCCGGCTCGGGCTTGCGCAGCTGCGCGAGCCCGAAGTCCAGTAGTTTCACCCCCGTGTTCGTCAGCATGACGTTGGCCGGCTTCAGGTCGCGATGTACGATTCGCTGGCTGTGGGCCGCGATCAGTGCATCGGCAATATCGATGGCGTACGCCAGCGACTGCTCGATCGAGAGCGACCCGCGCGCGATTCGTGCCGCGAGCGTCTCGCCATCGAGCAGCTCCATGACGAGATACGGCACGTCCGATCCGGAGATCTCGGCGACCCCGATGTCGTGCACGGTGCAGATGCGTGGATGCGACAGCCGGGAGATCGCCCGTGCCTCACGTTCGAACCGCTCGCGCGCGCCGGGCGCGGTGTCGTGGTCGGAGGAGAGCACTTTGATCGCGACCTCGCGATCGAGCCGGGTATCACGGGCGCGGTAGACCTCGCCCATGCCACCCGCGCCGAGCGGTTCCACAATCGTGAACGCACCCAGCGACGTTCCGGGCGCGAGACGCATCTGACCTGACTCCCACCGACCTGGCTCGAGGGGGCTCGCGGATCGATCGGCCGGCGGACCGAGCGCCGCCGCGCTCAGGAAAGGCCCGGCGGTCTCGTGGGCCGCCAGGAGCGACTCGATCTCGCGCCTGAGAACCGGGTCATGCTTCGTGTGCTCGTCGAGGAAGGCCGCCCGCTCCCCTGTCGGACGCTCCAGCGCGCCCTCGAAGATCCCGCGCAGCAACTCCCACTCGGCGGCCATGTCACGCCACCTGCCCCTGCAGCTCCCGATAGAGCCAGACCTTCGCGAGCGCCCAATCGCGCTTGACCGTGATCGGGGCCAGGTCCAGCACTGCGGCAATCTCCTCGACCGTCAGCCCACCGAAGAACCGAAGCTCCACGAGCTGACCCTGGCGGGGGTACCTCTCCGAGAGCCGTTCGAGCGCGAGATCCAGCGCGATGACGTCCACGGTCAGCGGCTCGAATCCCGCGTCGCGGTCTTCGAGCGGGACCCGCTCGCCGGCGCCGCGCTTCCCGGCGTTACGTGATCGTGCGTGATCGACCAGGATGCGGCGCATCAGGTGCGCGGCAAT
>JANMSA010000913.1:0-6630 GCA_031388865.1 Acidobacteriota bacterium
CCGATGAAGTTGGCGTAGATCGCGATGTTGTCGCCCGTGCGGAACGCGTAGACGTCCGTGTTGTCCATCGTCGGATCTTCGAGGATGGCAGGTGCCTCCCGGTGGGAGGAGGCGAACGCCGCGGTGGATAGTGCAAGAGCCAGCAGAAGGGTAAGGATCTTTGTTCGAGCCATGTGTTTCTCCTTTGTCGTGGACGGCCTCCACTGCACTCGCTGCTCCACAAAGTGCCGGAACCATGTCAGAAAAGGTGCAGCGTAGGTGCAAGCCGATCCTTCGGCACGGGGAGTGCTCTATTGATGACGATGGCAACGCTGATCGATCGTCAGCTGAGAGCGGTTCTCGACGGCGCTCCGGACGGAGTTCTCGTAGAGTCCGGCGATCGAATCGTTTACATCAATCCGGCCTACGCACACCTGCTCGGTTACCCGAGCACCACCGACCTCAACACTGCCACCCTTCGCGACATCGCGTTTGAGGACGACCTGGAGCGATTGACCTGGTTCGGTACCTGCCGGCGGATGGGGAATCCCGCTCCCACCCGATATCTGTTCCGGGCGCGATCCCGTGGAGGCACGGCGGTGTCGCTCGACGCCAGCATTTCTCTGACACGCTTCGATCAGGAGCTCCTGATCACGACCATTGTGCGGGAGGTTGCGGTTGCCGAGCAGCCGGTCCCGGCGGACCTGGAGCGTGCCATGCCGGGTCTCAAGCGTCTTTCCTCCCGCGAAGCGGAGGTGCTGCGGCACGTGATGGCTGGCCGCCGCTCCAAAGAGATCGCTGCTCTGCTCGGCATCTCGGAGAAGACGATCGGCACGCATCGCAGCCGCGCCTTCCGCAAACTCGCCGTGCGAAACGACCGCGACCTGTTTCGCATCGCCGCCGAACAAGGCGCTATTTGAAGTTGGCGCGAGTCTTCGAGTCTTCGAGTCTTCGAGTCGTCAAGTCTTCGAGTCTTCGAGGTGACACTCTCACGACTGTGAGGCGATGACGTCCTTGAAGACTTGAAAACTCGAAGACTCGAAGACCACCAGCAACCGCAATCGAGCAAGTAGAATCGCACGGTGCCGGACTTTGCCATCGCGCTCGAGGACGTCTCGAAGAGTTACCGACTGTGGGGCCGCGGCTCACAGTTCGCCACGCTCAAGAGCGCGCTGCTCAAGCGGGATCTGAAGATTGCGCCCGACGCCTCGGTTGCCGCGCTCCGCAATCTGTCGTTCGCCGTCGATCGAGGGGAGGCCTTCGGGATCATCGGCCGCAACGGCTCCGGCAAATCGACGCTGCTCAAGCTCATCTCCGGCATCCTCAAACCGACCGCTGGGAGCGTGACCGTGAACGGACGGATCGCCGCGCTCATCGAGCTGGGCGCGGGATTCCATCCCGAGATCACCGGGCGAGAGAACATCTACATCAACGGGATCATGCTCGGTCTGACGCGCCGTGACATCGAGCGGCGCTTCGACAAGATCGTCGAGTTCTCGGGAATCAGCGAGTTCCTCGACCAGCCCGTCAAGACCTACTCCTCCGGCATGTACGTCCGCCTGGGCTTCGCGGTCGCAGTGCACGTCGACCCGGACATCCTCATCATCGACGAGGTTCTGTCCGTCGGAGACGAAGAGTTCTCAGCGAGGTGCGTGGCCAAGATTCAAGAGATGAAGTATCGCGGAGTCACGCTCATCTTCGTCACGCACCAGCTGGACCAGGTGCGTACGCTCTGCGACCGTGCTCTCTGGCTTGATCACGGGCAGCTCGAGGCGATCGGCGATCCGATGCGCGTTGTCGACGCCTACCTGCAGGAAGTCAGCGGAGCGTCCGCGCCAGGCAGGCAAGGCAAAGAGGGCGAGCCGGTGACCGCCGAGGATGCGCCGCAGAAATCCGAAACGGACGAGGAGCGATGGGGCTCCGGCGAGATTGTCATCAAGCGCATCTCGCTCACCGATCACGAAGGACGCGAGCTCGTGGCCCTCGGTGCGGGGACGCCGGTGGTGCTGGACCTCGACGTCGACGTGCGCGTCCCGCAGGACGACTTTGTGTTCGGCCTCGGCATCTACCACGCCGACGGTACCTGCGTGTACGGCACGAATACCGATGTGGAGGGCTACGTGCCAGAGTCGATCGAAGGGCCGGTGCGCGTGCGTTTTGTCGTGGCGTCGCTCGATCTCGTGGCCGGCACGTACCGCATCGACATCGCCGTGCACACTCGTAACGGCCGCGCGTTCGACTACCGGCGCAACGTTCTTCGCATCGTGGTCGGATCGCGCGTGCACGACATCGGCGTCTATCGCCCGAAGCACGAGTGGCGGTTCGACGGAGCGGTCGCGTTCAAGACTGTGGATACCCTGCGCCACAATGTCCCCGCGGGAATCGCGGACGCGATTCGCGAAGTGGAAGGAGATTCGCCGGACTCGCAGCCGAAGAAGCGTAAGCATTGAATGTCAGCGCAAACGGCGCGTCCGCGGGCGCAGGACGTGACCTAGGCAAAGGCGTGATCAGCGTTTCGGCGGCTCTACCCGACCGATCGTGCGCGCCTTCTCGTCGACGAACCACATCGCGCCGTCCGGACCCGCTGCGATCGACCGGACGCCGGAAGGCTGGTCCGTCACCAGCACGTAGTCGGTCGTGCCGTCCGGTTCCACCCAGCCAACTCCGGCGCCGCCGTCGGAATACCACATGCGCCCTTCCGGCCCCGGTGCGACTGCTCGCGCGGGTGCGTGAATGGCGACGCTGGTGACCATCCCTTTCGGCGTGATCCTGCCCAGAAGCGGGTGGCTGCCCACTGCGAACCAGAGCCCTTCCGGTCCTGCGACGATCTCGCCTGGATTGCGCCACCCTTTCGGCAACGGGAAGACCTCGATCGCGCCGAGTGCGGTGATCCGACCGATGGTGATTGTGGCGGGATCGGTGAACCAGAGCGCTCCGTCGGGACCTTGCGCAAGCCAGTTCGGTCGCGGCGCGATCCCCTGACGTTGCGGGACATCCCAGCGGCCGCGTAGCGACCCGTCGACCTCATAGCTGCTGATGGTCGAGCTTCCAGGATGAGTACACCACAGTGTCTCCTCAGCGCCGGAAGCAATGCTCACAGTCTCCCGGTCGATCTTCACCCACAGTGTGCGACCGTTCTTCATCACATGCCACAGTCTGGGACGGCGGCTGTCGGACAGCCACAGAGTGCCGTCCGGTGCTTGTGCAGTCAGGCCGGGCATCGAGCCGGTCATCAACTGGTTGAGTCGGATCGTTCCTTTTGTGCTGATCCTGCCAAGATAGGGACGGACCTTCGGCCAGTCGTGCCACGAAACGAACCAGAGCGCACCGGCATGCGCCGAGATTTCTGTGGGAATCTGATTGTTCGGCACCTGGATGGTCTGCACGCGCGGCGGGTCCGGGACCCCCCCGGCAGCGGCGAGGGTGGCGGCAAGGAGGAGAGTGGCGGCGATCACGTGGCCTTCATTCTACGGGCTACAATCACGACCGATCGAGAATGAACGAACTCCTGATGATGCAGGCGGCGCTGTTCCATCTTCGCGCCGCCCTCGGCGACGATCCGTCACAGATGCCAGCCCGCCTCGGCGCGGACGTCCTTGCGACGGCACTCGCGACTGCCCAAACGACCGGCCTCAACGCTGCGCGTGTGAATGACATCGAGTTCGCACTCAACGATCTGACGGCAGCGATCGAGGAGGCTGGCGCGCCCGACAGCGTGCTCGCGGCGATCGAGCTCCTCCGCAGCGATGCCGTGGCGTTGCATGCGGCCACCGCGCTGGCGCCTGAGTTGCTGCAGGCGATTCGCGACCTGCAGGTGAAGCTCCGGGCTCGCGCGCGGGCACTCGAGCGCGGGCAGTATCGGGCTGAGGGCGTGGCCGCCGAGCCGCTGCCCCATCCACCCGCGGAGTTGCGCGATGCGGCCATTCCGCTCGTTCGCCAGCTCGTGGCGGCGGGCTTCGATACCCCTGGCCTCGACCTGCTCATCGGCGATCCCGACGAGCTGCGCTATCACACGATCAACGAGATCGTGGACGAGCTGGATGTCATCGCCAGGTAGGGTTTCGTGATTCGGTCGTTGGTTGTCGGCTGTCGGTTGTCAGTTGTCTGCGCTGTTCCGCCTGGACGACAAGCTTCGTTCAACAGAGTGCTGATCGACGAACAACGGCCTCCATCGAAAACTCGGAATGCGCTTGCGCATGCGGGTTGGCGATGGACACTCGCCGGGGTTTCGGTCATGACGGAGGCTTGTCGTCCAGGCGGAACGGCGCAGACAGCTGACAACCGACAACCGAGAACGGAACGCGGTCAGCGTTCGAACACGACGGCGCCATCCATGATGGTCATGTCCACCTGAACATCGGAGATCGTCTCCGGCGCGATCTTGAACACGTCATCGGACAGCACGACGATGTCGGCAAGGAATCCTGGGGTGATGCGCCCCAGCTCGTGCTCCGCGAAGAGCGCCCAGGCGTTGTTCACCGTGTAGCAGCGGAGCGCTTCCTCGACGCTGATCTTCTGCTCAGGGATCCAGCCGTCCGGATGCAGACCGTCGAGAGTGCGCCGTGTGACTGCAGCGTAGACCCCCAGGAGGGGATTCAACGGGGCGACCGTCCAGTCGGACCCGAACGTGACGATCGCTCCGGCGTCGATCAGGGATCGAAACGCGTAGGTGCTCTTGGCGCGCTCGCGTCCGATCTTGCGCTCTGCCCACCGGCCGTCATCGATCGCGTGATGCGGTTGCATGGACGCGATGACCCCGCTCTTCCCGAAGCGTTCGATCAGATCTGCGTTCAAGTGCTGTGCGTGCTCGATCCGGAAGCGCCTTTCGCGGGCTTTCGGGAAGGACTCGAATAGCGAGAGCACCTGATCGTTCGCGCGATCGCCGATGGCGTGCAGCGCGATCTGCAGTTCGTGCGCATCGGCGTCGGCAACCCACCTCGCCATCGTGCCGTTCTCCATCTCTTCCATCACCAGGCCACAGTTGCGGGCGTCGCCTTCGAATGGCTCGAAGAAGGCCGCCGTCGATGAGCCGAGCGATCCGTCGGAGAAGCCCTTCAGCCCCCCGATGCGCAGACGATCGCTCCCGAAGCGCTTCTCCACGCCCAGGCTCTTGAGACGCTCGTAGTGACGGATGGGTGTGTAGAGGTTCACCCGCGATGTGAGCGAGCCTTCGCGATCGAGTCGGGCGTACGCTCGCAGGTCCGCGAACGCCTCCTCACTCATGCCCATGTCGCAGAAGGACGTCAGCCCGGACTTAGCCGCTTCCGCAAGCCCCGCGCGCGCGGCCGCGACACGCTCGTCGATCGACGGCGGCAGGACGATCGCGCTGACCATTGCCATCGCGGTGTCTTTCAGCAGTCCGTTCGGCTCACCGTTCGCGTCGCGCACGATCGTGCCGCCCGGCGGATCGGGAGTTTCGCGGGTGATCCCCGCAAGCTGCAGCGCGAGCGTGTTCGTCAGCGCCATGTGCATGTCCGCGCGCCCGACGAACACGGGATGGTCGTGTGTGGCTGCATCGATCAGCTCGCGATCCGGCATGCGGCATGGCGTCCACTGCTGCTCGTCCCACGCGCCGCCGGTGATCCACTGCCCGGCTTTGAGGGTTTGAGCTCGCACGGCGATCCGGCGCGCGAACTCTTCGGGAGTGGGCGCATCTCGCAGGCGCACGCGCGACAGCTCCAAGCCACCACGGATAAAGTGGGTGTGGTTGTCGATGAAGCCCGGAATCGCCAGGCGCCCACCCAGATCGACAATGGGCCCGCGTCCGGTAGGATCGTCTACCGCTACGATCCGGTTCCCTTCCACCGCGACGCTGGAAACGAATCCGTCTCCAGTCCAGATCCTGCCGTTTTCGAGGAGCAACTACTTCTCTTCGTTGATCTGCTGAGCGAGGTAGTTCTGCAAGCCCACCTGCTCGACGAGCGACATCTGCGCCTCGAGCCAGTCCACGTGCTCCTCCTCTTCGTGGAGGATCTCCTCGAGGTGGTGGCGGCTGTTGTTGTCACCCAGCTCGCGGCACAACTCGATGCCCCCGTTGAGGCGAGGCAGAGCGTCCAGCTCGAGGGCGTAGTCGGACTTGAAGATCTCCTCGACGTTCTCGCCGATGTTGATCGTGCCCAGGCGCTGCACGTTCGGAATGCCTTCGAGAAACAGCACGCGCTCGATGAGCTTCTCAGCGTGCTTCATCTCGCCAATGGAGTGTTTGCGGATGACATGGTGCAGCCGCGCGTACCCCCAGTTCTCGCACATCTCGCCGTGTACAAAGTATTGATTGATGGCGGTGAGCTCCGACGTGAGCACGTCGTTCAGCACATCGATGATCCTGGGATCGCCCTTCATAGCTCCTCCTCATGGTGCGCAAGACGTAGTCGGAAGCGGGGGCAGAAGCGAGGGGCGGCCTCCTGCTGACTGCCTGATGATTCGCGCAAACACTATCACGCGTGAGTGAGGGGCTCTTGCCGGCGAACTGGCAGTGCCAGGAGTCTCTCGCGGCAGAAAACGTTCTTCGGGCGAACGTGAGTCTGATGAAAAGAGACGTGGCCAATTCCGTATGACGACAGCACCTGAGACAAGCGCCTCCAGTGACGTTCTCTGCCGCGCAGACTCCTAGATTAGGTGTGCGAGGGCTGGCGCAGGGGTGGGCTCCGGCAT
>JANMSA010000934.1:0-1616 GCA_031388865.1 Acidobacteriota bacterium
GTCGGAAGATCCAACCACGATCGTCACCGGCCCCCGCGCCGATAGTGCGCGCCCCCCGGTCTCGTCGAGCTCGGGTGGTATCATCCCCGCCCACAGCACGACGCGGTCGGCCGACGCCTTGCCGCGTGCCAACCAGCGCGTCACCGTGGCCACGCCTTGCGAGAATCCCAATACCCAGAGCCGAATGGCGGCACGATCGACGCGCTCGAAAACTTCTTCGTAAACGAGATCGAGGTACCGTATCTGATCCTCGATCTCGGCCTCCCGATCCTCCCGCGTCATCCACGTCGCCCCAACGGGACTGTCCGGTCGGTGGACGGTGTTGGGCGCGGTCAGGTAGTATCGAGAGAGCGCTTCTGGCGCGACGAAGAGCCGGTCTTCCCGCTCCAGCGGCGTGAAGCGGGAAAGAAAACGGGCAGCGAGCTGGCCGTGACCGTGGCAGACGATCCACACCTCGCTCAGGCTGGCGTCGAAAGAGCCCATCACCGCGTAGCGCGCGGTTCTCGGGACGGTGAGGTGCCGATGCTCGAAGGTGCGTACGGGAGGCACGCATCAAGTATGCATTGACAGAGTTCTGCCCGCCAAGCTGAGGCTGTATTTCTTCCGGGAACATGTCTTGCGCCACACACCAGTCTTTCCAATTCACTCCGAATGATGATTCGGTCCCGTTACTGCGTTCCCTTGATCCTGGTGCTGTCCTGCGGCGTCTCCGAAGATCAGGAGGTCGTGTTCGGCCGCCAGAACGCCGAGCAGATCAATGCCCAGCTGCCGATAGTCACCGACGCGCAAGTGAGCGGCTACATCCAGGAGCTCGGAGCGCGCATTGCGCGAACGACGAGCCGCGCCGATCTCGATTGGCACTTCTATGTGATCAACACGCCGCAGGTGAACGCGTTCGCGCTCCCCGGCGGGTACATCTACGTCAACCGCGGACTCATTGAAAGCATGGATCGCCTCTCCGAGCTCGCCGGTACGCTCGGACACGAGATTGGCCACGTAATCCAGCGGCATTCCGCCAAGCAGATGGAGACCGCGCAGAAAACGAACGTGGGAGTCGCCGTGCTCTGCACTCTCACCAACATTTGCGAGAGTGGATTGGGGCAGGCGGCGGTCCAGGTCGGTGGCAGCGCGTTTTTCGCGCGGCACACCCGGCTCGACGAGATTCAGGCCGATTCGGAAGCAGTGGTGAACGTGTCGCGTGCGGGGTTCGACCCGAACGGAATCCCCGACCTGTTCGAGGTTCTGCTCAGGGAGCGCCGCTACGAACCGACGAAAGTGGAAAGCTGGTTCGCGTCCCACCCGCTGGAGGAAGCTCGCATCCATAGGGCGAAGCGACTCATCGCCGAGCTCGGACTCGAGGGCGAAGGAAATCTCCTCATCGACACGCCGAACTTTCAGGCCTTCCGAGCGCGGGTCAACGCTCTTCCTCCGCCACCGGAGCGAAGGCAGTTGCCACCGTAGTGGCCCGGAATGCGAATCCGATCAGACGTAGCTTAGCCACCAATCCCGGCGCGTCGCTTTCAGGTTGGCGAACCACCGGCAAAGTGGATAGAGCACCAGCGTCCCCGCCACCCAAAAGAGGTAGACAGTAGCCAAATCGAAGCCCGCGTCGGCCG
>JANMSA010000957.1:0-3740 GCA_031388865.1 Acidobacteriota bacterium
CGCCGTGCGCGTCCGTCTGCACTCCGGTCCCGAGCGAAGCCCAGCGCTCCGTTGTGGAACGGCCGGGGAGTGCGTCGACCGCGACCTTTCTGCTGAACGCATTCGCCAGATCGGGCCTCGACTGCAGGATCTCGAAGGTGAGGCCGTCGACGGCGATCAAGGCAATGTGCCTGGTCGTCGGCGCGGTCACCACCATCGGCTGACTGGCGGTCCGCTCTCTGGCCGCGTAGGCGGGAACGAACAAAAGAGCGATCAGCACGACCGCCGCTGCGCTCATCGGCCCGCCGCGCGGCTTCTGGTGGATCGCGGGGATGCGGTGCAACTCGTAAATGGAGAACGACAGCAGAGCGGCGGAGACCACGACCGTGGAGACGAGGAAGAAGAGCACCGTCAACGCGCCGGCGGCCGCGAGCTCAAAGAGCGTGGGGGCGTTGTCGAAGCGCCACCACCACACCATCATCGGCACGAGCAGGAGCGCGCTCGCAGCGAATGAGATCGCCAGGAGTGCGCGCGGCGTGTCGATCGGCAGCGAAGGACGGATCTTGAGCACCATTGCCGTGACGACGATCAGCCCGAACGCTGCGAACAGCCAGACAACGGCATAGGAGAGGTAAAGCGCCAGCGTTTCCAGCGCGCCCAGGGGGGAGTTGCGGAAGAGCATGACAGCGGTCATGGGCAGTGCTGCGAAGGTCGCGACGAGCATCGCCGCCTTCGATGCCACTGTGACCAGCTCCACCCAGAACGCACGCGAGCTCCAGGGATCGAGCGCGAACCACCGCTCGATGCCGTGGGAGAGGTAGCCGCGCTCCTTCAGTTGGGTGCGGAGATCATCGACGGACACGGGCGCATGCTAAAGGATGAAGGATGAAGGATGAAGATCTTTGGGGAGCGGTTCCCGCTTCATCGTTGCACCTCCTCTTTTTGCACGCCCGGCGGAAATAGCGGGCAGGGCCGCGCGTTGTACAGCCGGGTCCATGACCTCCTCAGCTTCGCGGCGCCGTTCCCTGCCGAAAATCCTTTCAGGGCTCTTCCTGCTCCTCACCGTCACGGCGTTGAAGGGGAAGGCTGTGCTCATCATTCTCCTGGAGCGGGCCCGCGTGTTCTGGGTCAATCCTTTTGAAGGATTCGGCGCCATTCAATACGCGGTGGCGGGCGGCTCGTTCGTGGTCACCATCGCCGCCTACATGACGCAGTACCCGTTCGCCGTGGTCTTCGGCTTCGTCGGAATCACCCTCATCCATGAGATCGGCCACGCGGTGGTCATCCGCGCCAAGGGTCTTCGCACAGGGTTCATGGTGTTCATCCCCTTCATCGGCGGCGCGGTCACGCTCAAGGACCAGCCCCGATCCGTCTTCGATGACGCTCTGATCGGACTGGCCGGACCGTTCTTCGGCACGATGGCCTCGCTGCTGATCCTGCAGGTCTACAAATGGACGGACGACCCGCTCTACCTGCTCATCGCCTGCCTGGGCTTTGTGCTCAACCTCTTCAATCTCCTGCCGATCGGGATGCTGGACGGCGGACGCATTTCCGCGGCGATCACCAAATGGATGTGGCTGATCGGCGGAGGTGTAGTGGTCTGGAAAGTGATCGACCAGCCCAACCCGCTGATCATCCTCATCGCCGTCCTGGCCGCGTTCCAGGTCTACGCGTCGATCGAACGGGAAAAGTCCGATCCCCGCTTCTACGAGATCACCGGCGCGCAGCGCGCGGCAATTGCAACCCTGTATTTCGCGTTGGTCATCTTTCTGGGGCACCAGACCTGGATGACTTGGGACAGGCTGGAACTCCTCCGGAAGTAGTTGGCGGCTGACGGTAGGGCGGGGAAGCCCGGCACCCTCGTTCTCCCGCCAACCGCCAACCGATTTGATAAGGTTTACCTGAATGATCGACAAAGTTCTGACCATGATTTTCGGCTCGAAGCACGAGCGTGACGTGAAGGCGATGCTACCGGTCGTCGTCGCCGTCAACGTTCTCGAGCCTGAGGTGAGCCGCCTCTCGGACGAGGAGCTACGCGCGAAAACGGATGAGTTCCGTGCCCGCCTCAGCCCTGTCGTGCAGGCGCTCGACGAGGCGAAGAAGGAAGTCCCGCGCGACGAGAACACGGTCAAGGCCGCGCTGACCGACCTCCAGGCAGCGCTCGAGGAGTTGCTGCCCGAGGCGTTTGCGGTGGCCCGTGAGGCCGGCAAACGCGTCCTGAACATGCGCCACTTCGACGTGCAGCTCATGGGCGGCGTGGTCCTGCACCGCGGCAAGATTTCGGAGATGAAGACCGGGGAAGGGAAGACGCTCGTCGCAACGCTCCCGGTCTACCTCAACGCGCTCACCGGTCGCGGGGTTCATGTCGTCACAGTCAACGACTATCTCGCCCGTCGCGACTCCGAATGGATGGGCCGCCTCTACAAGTTCCTCGGCCTCACGGTCGGCGTCATCCAGAACCAGCACGGCGACCGGGAGCGGCAGGAGGCGTATCGCTGCGACGTCACCTACGGCACGAACAACGAGTACGGGTTCGACTATCTCCGCGACAACATGAAGTTCGACCTGGAGGCGATGGTCCAGCGCGATCCCGTCTTCGCGATCGTCGACGAAGTCGACTCGATCCTCATCGATGAGGCGCGAACGCCGCTCATCATCAGCGGTCCGTCCGAGGAATCGACGGACAAGTACTACGTCGCGGCGCGCATCGTGCCGAAGCTGGACAAAGAGAAGGACTACCAGATCGACGAGAAGCAGCACACGGCTGTGCTCACCGAGGACGGCGTGCTGCACGCGGAGAAGCTCCTCGGGAACATCGAGCTGTACGACCCCGCCAATATGGACATGCTGCACGCCATCAACCAGGCGGTGCGTGCGGCCTCGCTGTACAAGCGCGATGTCGAGTACGTCGTGAAGGACGGCGAGGTCATCATCGTCGACGAGTTCACGGGCCGGCTGATGCCGGGTCGCCGCTGGTCGGACGGCCTGCATCAGGCAGTCGAAGCGCACGAAGGCGTGAAGATCGAGTCCGAGAACCAGACCCTGGCCACGATCACTTTCCAGAATCTCTTCCGCATGTACGAGAAGCTGGCCGGCATGACCGGCACTGCGGATACCGAGGCGGCCGAGTTCGACAAGATCTACAAGCTCGAGGTCGTGGTGATCCCGCCGAACCGCGCCAATGTCCGCAGCGACTCGCCGGATCTCGTCTACCGGACCGAGCGCGAGAAGTTCGACGCCATCGTGCTGGACGTCAAGGAAAAGCAGGCGCACGGCCAGCCGGCGCTGGTCGGAACGATTTCCATCGAGAAGTCGGAGGCGCTTGCTGCGGCTCTGAAGAAGAACGGCGTTCCACACGTCGTCCTCAATGCGAAGTATCACGAGCGCGAGGCGGAGATCGTCGCGCAGGCAGGTCGCAAAGGCGCGGTCACCATCGCCACGAACATGGCGGGCCGCGGCACGGACATTCTGCTGGGCGGCAACCCTGAGTTCACCGCAGCGCAGAGAACGCGCGAGATCGAAGATCCAGCGGAACGGAAGAAGATCGAGGAAGAGACGAAGCGAGAGTGGGATCTGGAACACGAAGAAGTGGTCCGCCTCGGCGGCCTGCACATCGTCGGTACCGAGCGCCACGAGTCGCGCCGCATCGATAACCAGCTGCGCGGCCGCTCTGGTCGTCAAGGAGACCCGGGCTCGTCCAAGTTTTATCTCTCGCTCGAAGACGATCTGATGCGCATCTTCGGCGGCGACCGGATCATGGG
>JANMSA010001005.1:0-4565 GCA_031388865.1 Acidobacteriota bacterium
CGCGGTGTCCACGGCTGTGGTCGTCTGCGCTGCGATGACGCGGAAGTGCCCGTCCACGGCCATCCCCTGGATGATGCGATCGCTGCTCTGTGTGGGAGTCTGCATTCGAAGTGGCGAAAACACGTAGGGCGCGTGACTTGCTTCCCTCTGCTGTCGAAAGGGGAAACTATGACCAGAAAGCTCATCGTCGTGCTCGCGCTTTCCGTCGCGGCATGCCAAGTCAACGAGAAGAATCAAGTCGAGCCCACCGCGGAGACCCAGACCGCGACGGCTGAGGCAGGGAGGCAGACCCGGGAAGCCGTGGATGACGCGAAAGATGCCGCGCGCGAGGTGGGGAAGAGCGTGCAGCAGGGCGCCGAGCAGATCCGCGACTCGGACGCGGGGCAGCGCATCGCCGCAGGAGCGAAGGAAGCGGTGCAGGGCGTGAAGCAGGGAGCCGGTGAAGCGGTCGAGGCGGCGGGCGACGCGCTCGCGCGCGAAGGACGCGAGGCCCAGGCGGAAGCGCAGCCGGGCCCGGCGAAGACCACCACGGTGACAACGACGACGGTGGTCACAACGACCAGAAAGCAGTAGCGCGCCCGGTGCATAATCCGCCGCGCGCGGCGTGAAGACCACGCGCGCATGAAAAAGGAGAACAGCTTGGTGAATGTTGGAAAGACCTCCGTCGCGAGCCGGAGCCAGACGCTCGAGGTGGGAGATTCCGCCCCTGACTTCGAGTTGCCCGGCCATCGCGGCGGCGAAAAGTTCCGTCTCAGTGAATCGCGGGGGAAAAACGTTGTGATCGTCTTCTACCCGCTCGACTGGACCACAGTCTGAACGGCTCAGATGCCGTCGTACGAGGCCGATCTGGCCGAGTTCGACCGGTATGATGCCCAGGTCGTGGGCATATCCGTCGATTCCGTTTCCTCCCACGTAGCGTTTGCGAAATCCCTCGGCGGGATCGAGACGTACCCGCTCCTCGCGGACTTCCATCCCAAAGGCGAAGTCACGAAGAAATACGGCGTCTGGAAAGAGGACGAAGGGATTTCCGAGCGCTCCATCTTCATCGTCGACAAGCAGGGCAGAATCCGCTACATCGACGTGCACGACATCTCCGAGCAACCCGACAACGTGCAACTGCTCGACGTTCTGCGCGAGCTGGACTGACAAGTAGCAGGAGGCGGTAGGCAGTAGGCAGGAGCTTGAACCACCAGGCTCCTGCCTCGTGCTGCTTCTGCCTCTGCCTGCTACCTACCGCATACTGCCTACTAGATGCTCACCATCGCCCGCAAGTGCGTTCCCTTCACTCCCTACGATAAAGACCTGGCATTCGCGACCGTGGCCCTGGTCACGGCCACCGGTGTATATCTGGCTGATCAGGAGCCGTTTCCCGCCGAGGATCCCGGCGACACCACGTACCGCGTCATTCCGGGCGACGCGCCGCTGGACTCGATGCGCATCGTGCACGGACACTACGATCACAGCGAGGCGGACGCCGATCCGAACATCGTCTTCCCACTGGAGACGCTGAGGGAGCTCGTGTCAACCGGGTTGATCGGCGCGGTGAATGACAGGCATTACAGCTACGGCTTCACGACGAAGCTCAAGGAGCTGTATGAGAAGACGTTTCCCGAGATCGCGGACAGGATCGAGCGCTCGAAGACCAAGTTGGTGTTGCTGACCGCCGGCTGTCCCGAGACCTGTCATCGCTCCGTGGGCAATCTCGCCCGCGAGATCGAGTCGCGTGGCATCCCCACGCTGATCATCAGCGCGTCGCCGGCGGCGACGGAATCCGCTCGTCCGCCGCGCGCGATGACGTTCGAGGGCGCCGCGATTGGACGCATCGTCGGCCGCGCAGGGGAGCGCGAGCAACACAGGCAGGTCGTGCGCGCTGCGCTGCAGATGTTCACGCACGACACGCCACCGGGCAGAGTGGTCATGAAGAACGTGCGCTGACGCAACTCATCGCGCTGATGTGGCGATGGCTGTGCATCCGGCATTGGTTGTCAGTTGTCGGTTGTCAGTTGTCAGTTGTCAGTTGTCTGTGCCGCTTCCCTGGGTGCCCCTGGCTCCGCGAGTGCCGCCCGGGTTAGAAGGCTCGGACAACCGACAACTGACAACCGACAACTGAAACTGACACCCGAGACCAAACGATGCTGCTTCCAAGGAGAGCTGATCATGCAGACAACCACGCTGGGAGAGACGGGCGAGCAGATTCCGGTCATCGGATTCGGAGGGATGCCGCTGTCGACGCAAGGGCGGCCGGACGACGACGAAGGGCGGCGCGTGCTGAACGCGGCGGTCGATGCGGGGATGACGTTCATCGACACGGCGGACGTCTACTGCCTGGACGACTCCGACATCGGGCACAACGAGCGGCTGATCGCATCGCTTGGGCGCAAAGACATCCGCGTTGCGACCAAGGCCGGGATGCGCAGGCCAGGCGGCGCCTGGACGAATGACGCCTCGCCAGCGCAAATCCGCGCGGCGTGCGAGCAGAGTCTGCGCTCGCTCCAGACCGAACAGATCTGGCTCTATCAACTGCACGCGCCGGATCCGAAGGTTCCCTTCGAGGAGAGTGTCGGAGCGTTTGCCGCACTGCAGCGGGAAGGGAAGTTTCAGCACTTCGGCCTGAGCAACGTGTCCGTCAGGCAGATCGAGCTGGCCACAGCGATCCTGCCGGTGGCATCGGTGCAGAATCGCCTCAATCCCTACTTCCGCCAGAGTTTGAAGGTGGCCGCGTTCTGCGCATCGCACGACATCACGTTTCTCGCCTACAGCCCTGTCGGCGGCGGACGTCTGGCGAAGAAGCTTCCTCAGGTGGACGTGCTGATCGAACTCGCGCGCAAGCACGATCGGGGTGTGCATGCGATCGTGCTTGCGTGGGTGCGTGCGAAGGGCGCGACCGTCGTCCCGATCCCTGCAGCCCGCACCGTGGAGCACGCGACGGACAGCGCGAGGGCAGGCGATCTGGTGTTGTCCGACCAGGAGATCCGCGCGATCGACGAGACCGAGTTCGACCGCGGCTAGCCGGCATGTGAGTAGGCAGTATGCAGTAGGCAGCCGGCAGAGAGAAGGCGCCCGAAGTGGCACGCGAAGCAGTGTGAGAAGCCTTTTCTCCTGCCTATCGCATACTGCCTACTGCCTACTGAGGAATTGCTTTATTCTTCGAGACGCAACGGAGGCGACACAGAAGACATTGACCACGCAAGAGCTCATCGACGCGCAGAAGGAGCAGGAAAAAGAGCAGGGATGGACGGCTGAAGATGCGGTCTCGCTCTACATGATCGACCGCTGGGGGGGCGGCTACTTCGATGTCGCGCCCGACGGACTCATGACCGTCGCGCCACTGCAGAAGAAGGGCATTTCCGTGCCCATCATCGATGTGCTGCGCGAGGCACAGGCGATGAACCTCGCAGCGCCGCTGCTGATCCGATTCCAGGATCTGCTCCGCGATCGCGTGGAGATGCTCAATCACGCCTTCCTCGACGCCATCGCCGAGCACAGTTATCGCGGCGAGTACCGCGGCGTGTTCCCCATCAAGGTCAACCAGCTTCGCGAAGTGGTCGAAGAGATTCTGGACGCGGGACGCCCCTTTCATCACGGCATCGAAGTCGGGTCGAAGCCGGAGATCTTCGCCGGTCTGGCGGTGCACAGTGATCCCGAGTCGATCATCATCTGCAACGGTTACAAGGACCGCACGTACATCCGCACGGCGCTGACGGGCTCCAAGCTTGGCAAGAAGGTGATCCTGGTCGCGGAGAAGATCTCCGAGGTGGCGATGATCACGACGATCGCTGCGGAGATGGGCGTGGAGCCGTGGATCGGCCTGCGCGTGCGGCTGCTTTCGAAAGGCGCCGGCAAGTGGGCGACCTCCGGAGGCGAGCACGCCAAGTTCGGCCTCTCCACAGCCGAGATCCTGGAGGCGATGGAGATCATGCGCGAGGCGAACATGGAGTCCGCCTTCAAGCTCCTGCACTTCCACATCGGGTCGCAGATCCCGGACATCCTCACCATCAAGCGCGCCGTCCGCGAAGCGGCGATGTACTACGCGAAGCTATACAAGAGCGGCCACAAGCTCGAGTACATCGACGTCGGCGGAGGGCTGGCGATCGACTACGACGGCTCGCGCTCCACCTTCCACTCGTCGATGAACTACTCGGTCCAGGAGTACGCGAGCGACATCGTCTACAACATCATGGATGTATGCGATGACGAGAAGGTGCCGCATCCGACCATCGTCTCGGAGTCTGGCCGGGCCACTGTCGCGCATCACTCCGTGCTCGTCGTGCAGGCGTTCGGCTCGATCGAGAAAACGCCGCTGGAGTCGCGCGAGATCAGCGCGAAGGACCACAAGCTCGTGCGCGAGCTGCTCGACATCGACGCCTCACTGGCGCCGGAGCGGGTGCAGTCTTCCTGGCACGACCTTCAGCAGATCAAGGAGCAGGCCCAGACCATGTTCGAGCTCGGCCTGCTCGACCTCGACGTGAAGGCGCGGGTGGAGTCCCTCTTCTGGGAGATCGCCGAGCGGATGCAGGCATTGGTGATGTCGATGGAGCCGGAAGAGATCCCGGAAGACCTCAGCA
>JANMSA010001036.1:0-2174 GCA_031388865.1 Acidobacteriota bacterium
GCACGAGATCGATGGCGCCCGCGCCCCCACCCGGAGGTGATGGGACGGTTTGTCCGCCAACCGTTGTGATCGCGACCGTCGGCGTCACCGGATTGACGATGGGGCCGGGCCCGGCCGCCCGCGTCGCCAGCGGAGTGGTCTGGCCGACGGTCAGATTGTTGTTAAGCGCCTCCATCCGAATGGAGCCATTCGCAACCGGCCCTACGCCACTGCTGCCGCCGCGCGCGTACATGTTGCCGTTCCCGGCAAGCGTCGTCGCAAGCAGACGAATCGCGCCACCGCTGCCGCCCCCGCCATTCGAGGAACAGCCCGGGTCTCCGCCGTAATTTCCCCCTGCCGCGCCGTCCGAGATGATTTGACCGTTGATGGTAATGGTGCCGTCGGCCGCGATGAGGAGCGCGCCGCCACCGCCGCCGCCGCCACCACCGCCGCAGCCGGGGGCGTTGCTGATCGACGCACCGCCTCCCCCGCCCGAGCCGCCGATAAGCGGCAACAGATCGGCCGCGCCAACGAACGTCGCGTTCGCCGCGTGGCCGCCCACAAAGTAATGATCGTTGCCCCCGATACCGCCGCCCGGGCCTGAGCCGGCGCCCCCCATACGAGCGAAGTTCACGAGCTGATACCCGGCGTCACCACCACGAAACCCGCCTGGACCTCCCAGACTGCCCTTACCCAATATGTTCGTACTGGCTTGGACAATGGGGTCGGCGCTGAGCGTTATGTTCACGCTCAGGTTAATCGTCACATTTCCGGCGACCAGCAACGTCACTGGCGTGTTCGCCGCATTGCGGGTGAACGTGACCGGCAGGAAGCCGCCATCGATAGCTCGTAACTGAAGGTTCATGCTTTTGAACACGAGGACGCCGTCCGGCGGAAGCGGAATCGCCAGGACGCGCGATGCGCTGATCGTCCCGGGCGGGTAAGTAGACGGGTTTAGTGTGTCGAAGTCTCCCAGGCTCGCCGGGTTGTCCTTGCACCCGCAGACATCGAGCTGCACCTGTGGCGAAACAACGACTCCGAAGCCACACACGAACAGAACGCTGAGCAGCGCAACGCGCCACTGTGACCGGCGAACTGACTTGTCCTGTTGGAATGTCTCCATACGTTTCTCCCTGCTTCGGAACGTTACTTAGAACTTTAGAACTTTTAGAACTTCTTGATCTCTACACCGACAACCGGAGCCGTGACGAGCGGCAGAAGCGACGCCGGCGGCGTACCCACAACCACGACGATCTGGGCGACCTCGCTGCCGACGCGCAGCGTCAGCGTCGCCACTCCCTCGACGCCCGTCAGAATGGTCAGCGCCGCGACACGACTGCCCGCGGCCACGATCACCGGTCCGTCCACTACAGCGACGTTCGGATTGCTGCTGCTCACCGTCACGGTGGTCGGTGACTGCGCGGGCGTTGACAGGAAGGTGACGTTCAGGTTCGGCTGCCCCCCGATCGCGCTGAATACGCTGCCGAGCCGGCGCTGTGCAATGACCACGACGCCCACCGGGCTCGCGATGACTGGTGGCACGGTTCCGGGAGCTGGCGTGCCAACGACGACCGTGAGCTGACGCGTTTCAGCGCCGGCCTTGAACGTCAATGTAGCCGTCCCTTCCGCCCCTGTAACAATCGTCACGCTCGCGACGCGGGCGCCGGTCGAAATAACGACCGGATCGGTCACCGTCGCCACACTTGGATTGTTGCTGCTCACCGTCACGGGTGTGGCGGCTGCCACAGGCGTCGAAACAAGAAGCAACGTGAACGCGCCCTGCGTGGCGGGAGCCGTGATCAGGCGACCGGCGGAAGGCGCGGCAAGCACCACCAACCCGACCGGGCTCGCAACGATCGGCGGCGCAGTCCCTGCCGGCGGAGTTCCCACGACGACGGTCACCTGGCGCGTCTCCGTGCCGGCGCGGAACGTGAGCGTCGCTGTTCCAGTCAATCCGCTTGTCACCGTGATCTCCGCCACCTGCTGGCCAGCGGGAATGGTGACCGGGCCTGCGACAACGGCCACGTTCGGGTTACTGCTTGTGACAGTGACGGACGTGGCGGCTCCTGCGGGTGTGGACAGCAGCGAGATGCGGAACGTCGATTGGCCAGCCGGCGCAGTGAACACGCGGCCCGAAGAGGCCGCAGCGATCGCCACCACGCCCACGGGCCGTGCGACGGTTGGCGGGGCGGCGC
>JANMSA010001041.1:0-1540 GCA_031388865.1 Acidobacteriota bacterium
CCGGTTCGTCGTCAGATTGGGCTAGGGCGGCGGCGCGCTGGACCGGGTCGAGCAGCAGGAACTCCATGAAGCGGAGCGCCGCGGCCTGCTGAACGGGGTCCAGCTTGTCGAATAGATCGAGAGCCTGATCTCGTTCGATGGTGGGCATCGTCGTGACTTTCATCCTAACCGATCTCAACGGGCTGTGATGCGATGCGCGCGACTCATGCGGCGACAGTGACTCGTTGAATGCCGATGAACTCCAGGGGCTTCGGCGGGGCGCCTTCGATGTCGAGGCACAGCTTGATCGCCTCGCGAATTCGCTCCGTGATTTCGTCGAGCGATCGCGCCTGGGTGTGGCAACCCGGTAGCTGGGGGACGGAGGCGACGTACAAGCCTTCCTCGTCGCGTTCGATGACGACGTCGAACTGTCGCATGTGGGCCTCCCGCTCTCGATTGTACGACGGGTGCCGCGGCTACGCTGGCAACTCGACTTCCATTTTCGAAGCGCGCCGTCGCCGGTATCCTGTAAGCGCGAGGGTCAGATGGACGTCCTGCAAGAAATCGTGAGAAAGGTCGACAAGCTGCCGCCGGACGCACAGGAGCGGGTGCTCCGATTTGCTGCGTCCCTGAGCACCGCCGAACCCGTGGGCGAGCCGGGAGTGAACTTCCTTCCGTTTGCGGGCACGATCGACGCTGAGTCGTTGCGCGAGATGGAAGAGGCGATCGAAGAAGAGTGCGAGCGGATTGACGCCAGCGAATGGTAAGTTCCTGCTCGACACCAACATCGTCATCGCGCTATTCCGCCGCGATCCGAATGTCCGGTCCCACTTGGCGCGTGCCGGTGAAGCTGCGATTCCGGTAGTGGCCCTGGGTGAATTGTTCTGGGGAGCGGCGAAGTCCGGGCGTCGAGCCGAGAACTGGGATCGAGTCGAGGGCCTTGCGGCCGGCAGGCGCGTTATTGGCAGTGATTTGAACGATGCGCGCGAGTACGGGCGTCTGAAGCACGAACTCAAAGCCAAGGGCACGCCGCTGCCGGAGAACGACATCTGGATCGCCGCACGCGCGACCATCACTTCGCCGAAGTCGCAGGTCTGCAGACGGTGGACTGGGCGGGCCTTCCAGTGGACTGACTTTGGTCATCTCGCAGGACCTGGGGAGACGACAATTCACCGGCTTTGCCCGTTTCGTTTTGCGCCAACGGAGTTGTATCCTGGAACCGCGAGGATCAGATGGACGTCCAGCAAAAAATCGCGGAGCAAGTCGGCAAGTTACCGCCGGACGCAGGAGCAGGTGCTGCGTTTCGTCACTTCGTTAGCGCCATCAAGGCCGGTCGGCGAAAAGGGCACGTCGCTTCTCAAGTTTGCGTACACGCTTGACGCCCAATCCGCCCGTGAGATGAGCGAGGCGATTGAAGAGGAGTTCGGGCGGGTTGACGCCAGCTAAGTCATGGCCAAGAAACCTGAACGGAAGACGAGACCGACAGAGGTGAAGGCCGGGGATTTCCTGAGCGAGATCAAGGACGAAGGCCGGCGAAACGATTCCTTTGAAGTGCTCGATA
>JANMSA010001047.1:0-4561 GCA_031388865.1 Acidobacteriota bacterium
ACCATCCATGGTTCCAGCAGTTCGCGCGCGAGCTTCCAGACCGTCAGCACTTCCGCGTCGTCGACAATCGTCTGTTCGACCTCATCCTCGATCATCCGCGCAAGAGCGTGCCCATCGCATTCGAGACGGACGGCAGTCCCGCGCTGACCATGGTGGAGCTGGCGCGTGATTCGGACGGCACGATGCCTCGGTTCCTGGGCGTCAACCATCACCCCGAGATCATCGATCGCGACCACATCATGCAGGTGCTCGACGAGAAGCGGGAGCATGGCGAGGTGAGCGACCAGTGGTACGCGGAGCGCGCCTCGACGATGCGCGATCTTTTCCGCGACGAGAGCGAGCGCCAGAGCCGCATGACGTCGCGCTATACGTTCACCGGCCCGCTGCGCTTCCACGTCGAACGGCTCGTCCGCGAGCGCTCGTAGGCCGCGCGGGCCTCGAGCGCCCGGCATGGCATACCATTACGACCCCTGCCCTGACCCGCTCCGCTCCCTCCCCGAACTCGATAGAATCGGCGCGATTGCCCTCCTCGGGACTGAACATCGTCGCCATCGGCGGCGGCACGGGCCTCTCCACTCTGCTGCGCGGACTGAAGTCGTACGTCGGTGCGGAGGGCGCCTGGTCCATCGCCTCGCTGGGCGCGATCGTCACAGTGACGGACGAGGGAGGCAGCTCAGGAGTGTTGCGCAAGGAGTTCGGCATGCTCCCACCCGGGGACATCCGCAACTGCATCGTGGCGCTCGCTGAAGAAGAGCAGCTGCTCTCCCGCCTCTTCTCGTACCGCTTCGACACCGATTCCGCGCTCAAGGGTCACTCGCTCGGCAACCTCCTGCTCACGGCCATGACCGACATCACCGGGAGCTTCGACAACGCAGTCCTCGCGGCGTCCGAGGTGCTGGCCATCCGAGGGGACATCTATCCCTCCACGCTGGAGGATGTGCGGATCACGGCAATCCTCGATGACGGCACTCGGCTCGTGGGTGAGGTGGCGATCAGTGGTTCCCATATTGGCGAGGAAGTGGTCACCGCCGTGAGACACGCGCGGATCAGCCACATCACGCTCGATCCGCCGGACGCAAAGCCGACCGATCGCGCACTGGCCGCCCTCGCCGCAGCGGACATGATCATCATCGGCCCCGGCTCTTTGTACACCTCGGTGCTGCCGAACCTCGTCATCGAGCCCATTGCCGCGGCGCTGCGGCAGGCCCGGGCGCTGCGCGTCTACGTCTGCAATGTGATGACGCAGCCGAATGAGACGGATGGCTATTCCGCGCAGGATCACCTGCGCGCGATCGTGGAGCACGCCGGGCTGGTGGTGGACGTCCTGGTGATGAACGGGCGGCGGCCGTCGGACGCGCTGCTCTCCTCGTACGCAGCGATGAACCAGACTCCCGTGGAGTCGGAGCCCGACGAGATCCGCGCGCTCGGGGTGACGCCTTTTTTCGGCGACATGATTGCAGAAGACGACTTCGTGCGTCACGATCCGACGGCGCTCGCGCAGACGATCTGGCAGATTTACGACCGCTACGGCCGGACGCTGCAGCGAATGAGGGGAGCCAACGAATGAGGAGAGAGTCCTGAGTCAAAACCTGGAAGTGATCATCCTCGCGGCCGGTCTGGGCACGCGCATGAAGTCCAGCACGATCAAGATTCTGCATCGCGCCGCGGGACGCCCGATCATCGACTACGTCATCGACCTGGCGGCGGATCTCTCGCCAAATCTGCCGGTGATGGTCATTGGCTATCAGCGCGACTCGGTGCAGAAGACTGTCGGCGAGCGCGCGCGATACGCTTTGCAGGAACAGCAGCTGGGCACGGGCCACGCGGTCCTCCAGGCGGCCACGCTCCTCGAGCCTGCCGCGGCGAAGCGCGTGCTGATTCTGTCAGGCGACGTTCCGCTCACGCGCATCGAGACGCTCCGAGGCCTCATCGAGGAGCACGAGCGGTCCGGCAACGCTCTCACTCTGTTGACGATGAAGCTGGCCGAACCGGCCATGTACGGCCGCATCGTGCGCGACCCCGCCAGTGACGGCGTGATGCGCATCGTCGAGGCGAAGGACGCCTCCGACGAGGAGAAGCGCATCCACGAGGTCAACGCCGGCATTTACGTATTCGAAGGCGCCCATCTCTTCGACAATCTGCGCAACCTGGGCAACGCCAACGCACAGGGCGAGTACTACCTGACTGATCTGCTGGCGACCTTGCGCGAGAGCGGTCAGCGCGTCGGAGCCGTGGTCATCAGCGATCCCGTGGAAGCACTGGGCGTGAACTCACGGTCGGAGCTCGCCAGGGTCGAGAACGAGATTCAGCGGCGCGTCGTGGAGCGGCTCATGAGCGAAGGGGTCACCTTCCGCAATCCCTCGACCGTGGTGATTGACTCCACTGTCTCGATTGGCGCAGACACCGTCGTCTATCCATTCGTGACGCTCGAAGGACGGACGCGCATCGGCGAAGGCTGCCTCGTGGAGCCGGGCGTCCATCTCACCAATGTTTCGGTGGGAAACGACGTGCATCTCAAGACCGGCACCGTCGCAGAAGACGCCATCATCGAAGACGAGGCCTCGGTCGGACCGTACGCGCACCTGCGTCCGGGCACGAAGCTCGGCCGGCATGTGAAGGTCGGCAACTTCGTGGAGACCAAGAAGGCGGTGTTCGGCGAAGGCGCGAAAGCGTCGCACCTGTCGTACATCGGCGACGCCGAAGTCGGCGCGAACGTCAACATCGGCGCAGGAACGATCACCTGCAACTACGACGGCGTGCAGAAACATCAGACCATCATCGAAGACGGAGCGTTCATCGGCTCGGACTCGCAGCTCGTCGCACCGGTGCGCATCGGCCGCGGAGCCTACGTCGGCGCAGGCTCGACAATCACTAAAGACGTCCCGCCCGACTCGCTGGCACTCTCACGAACCCCTCAGAGGATCGTCGACGGGTGGGCGACCCGAAAGAAGAAACCGACCGGGTCTTAGGCCCGTTTGTCATCCCGAGCGTGAGTCGAGGGACCTGGGTTGGGCGGGGCGACATGCATGAGCTCTTGATGCCCCTCCCGCCCAGGTCCCTCGACCCGGGCGCTCGGGATGACAGCAAAACATCGCGCCTCCGTGTGCTGCTCAGCGCCGCTTGAGGTCCAGGCGCATCCGGCCGAAGTCGATCACGACGTTGAAGTTCTTGAGCAGGTTCTGGCCGATGATGCCGACGGCGTTCTCCTTCTCTTCCGACGTGTACATCGGCAGCGTCCGGAACCGGCCACCCCACTTGTCCAGGCCGATCTCCACGTCTTCCAGCTTCGCGCCGTGCTTCATGGCGCCGCCCAATCCCTGAAGCATGGCCATGTGGGTGCCTGCGCCGAACTTCTGCACGGGCAGCGAGGCGATGCGAGCTTGATTGAGGAACGTGACCTCGGATCCGGTGTCGAGAACGAAGAGGAACCAGGCGTGGCGGTTGATCGCGCCGCGGACGTGCGGGCGGAAACCCAGGAAGAAGAGGTTCTGGTCCGCTGCAGGCACACGGTCGCGGTCGAGAAGGCGCGTGAAGTTTGCGCGCGCACTGCTGAACTCGAGCTCGAGCCTGAACTCTTTCAGCAGGTTCGAGCCGAGGAGAAAGTCCATCCTGAACTCCGTCTTGTTGGCACGGCTGATGAGGAAGCGCATCTTTGCGTCGGGCATGATTGCCACCGGCACGTTCTCGATGACGATGCCGCCGAGCTCCAGCCGGTCCAGCAGTCCGAAGCGTACCGCGATCGGCTCGCCGAGGAGGCCGTAGAACGTGCCTTCGAACGCGCCCAGCGACTTCATTTGGAGCTGGGTGGCGAGTCGCTCCGACACGATCGACACGACCGCTCCCGAGTCGATGATGGCTTCCACTTCGTGCGCGCTGTCGAGGCGCGCTCGCACGCGGGGGACATCGGGTTTTCCGAACGCCAGCGGAAGCTTCGCGGCCGGCTCACCGCTGAACCTGTAAACGGGAATCGATCCCAGCGACTTGAGGTAGTCGAGGTGCCACTGACGGATGCGCAGGCCACGCTCTTCTGCGATGAGCGCCCACTCCAGGCTCGACTCGAAGTTGTTCGAGAGGTACTCGACCTGAGAGAGATCCCAGGCGATCTCAGCGTAGGTGGTGCGGAACGGATTGAGATCCAGTGCGGCGCGAAGCCGTGCCCGCGCGTCGTCGAAGCGGCCCGCGGCAAGATAAGCCCTGCCGAGCGAGGCCAGATCCGCCGCCGCCACCTTCTTCCGTCCATCGAACACCGCGCTCATCTCCATCGCGCGCAGGTAGTCGGCCTTCGTGACCATGGATGCGATGTCGCTGCCGCGTTCGATGTTCGTGGGCAGAAGGCTCAGCGGCGAGATGTCGACCTCGTTGTAGAGCGTGCAACCACCCGCGAGACCCACGGTCAGGAGAAGGAGAGGCAGCGCGCGAACAGCCGTGCGGAACATGTCGGTGTGACGTGATTCTAGTGTTGTTCGCCGGTCGTGGCTTTCCTGAGTCGGTTTCGCCACAACGGCTTTCATGATTCGTCACATGCCGTCTGCGCGGCTGTTGCTCGTTGCTGGTTGGTTGC
>JANMSA010001080.1:0-1977 GCA_031388865.1 Acidobacteriota bacterium
CGAGCTATACGCTCGAGGCCACCGCAACCGACTCGTTCGGCCACGTCTCCGACCGTGCCTCGGCCACATTCACGATCGATCGCACGCCGCCGCGCATCGACATCACGACGCCGCTGGAGAAAGCGGTGATTGCCGGAGAGACGGTCCAGGTGCGGGGGACCGTCGACGCCGATGCGATCCGCGTCTCGATCAACGGAGTGACGGCAACGCTGGATGGCACGAACTTCACCGCGAGCGTCCTGCTCGAGCATGGCGCGAACCTGATTTCCGGGTCGGCCGAGGATCGGGCGGGGAACATCGGGCGCGACCGGGTGGAAGTGGCGCGCGAGGGTGGGCCGCTGGCGATCATCCTCACCTCGCCGCCGGATGAGATGCTGACGAACCGGCCCACGACGGTGGTCTCCGGCCACGTGCTCATCACCCCGCCCAGCGGCAACGTGAAGGTGAACGGGGTCGACATCCCGGTCGCCGCGGGCGGCACTTTCCGCAAAGTCGACTTCGCGCTGGTGGAAGGGGAGAACGACATCGTCGCCTCCGTCGCCAGCGCCTCAGGCGAGGTCAACTCCGTCTCCGTCGACGTCAACGCCGACTTCACGCCGCCGCGGCTGCTCGTCACCGCGAACGCCCTGGCCCTCGTGGAGGGTGCGCGCTTTGCGACTTCGCCCCTCCTCGCGATCGAGGCAACGGACAACGTTCCGCAAGGACTGACGAGCGAGCTCACGATCGATGGGACCGTCATCAAGGGCGCGATCCCAACGCTTGCGCATGGCGGCCACGCGTTGACCGCCATCGCCCGCGATGCTGCAGGGAACGAGACCCGCGTCGCCCGCACGTTCTTCGTCGGCGAATCGGGGAGCACGGCCGGATGCGCGCTCAGCGCGATCGATCCCGCGAACGGTGCCGCGGTGTTCTCCGAGCTTCTTCGCATCACCGGCCGGAGCGGCGGTGCCGCCGGTGTGCTCATCAACGGCAAGGCAGCGCAGGTCGCCGACGGCTCATTCTGCGGCGAGGCCACACTCGTGCCGGGCCGCAATGAGGTGGTCGTCCGCTGCGCCGACGCCAGCGGCAATCCCACCAGCGATCCCGCGGTGACGCTGATCATCCATCGCGATGTCGAGCCGGCGATCACCATCACGGGGCCAGCGAGCAGGTCGAGCGTGATCACACCGGCGATCACCGTCACAGGCACCGCAGGTCTGGGGGTGATCTCGGGAGACGTGAACGGACTTCCTTTCACGGTTCCCGCTGATGGCGCGGAGTCGCATGCGTTCAGCGTCCCGAACGTCGCTCTCTCTCCCGGCCTCAATACGATCATCGCGCGGGCGAAGACCGGTGCCGGCCGCACGGCCATCGCCACGGCGCACGTCACGCTGCTGAGCGCCACACCGCAGCTGACCATCACCTCGCCGATCGAGGGGACAGAGACCGGAGCGTCGCCTGTCGACGTCACCGGGACGTACGTGAACGTCGATCGCGCGACGATTGCGGTGAACGGCGCTTCCGCAACGACAACGGCACTCAGCGCGACGTCCGGCATGTTCCGCGCGACGGCGTCGCTCTCTCCCGGACTCTTGAACACGATCCTGGCCGGGGGCCGCAATCAATCTGGCGTCGAAGCTCGTGACACGGTGGACGTCCAACACGTCGCCGGGGCTCCTTCGATCTCCATCGTCGCCCCACTCGACAACACAGACTATCCATCGACCACCAATGGCATCCCGGTCACCGGCACGTTTGCCGCGGCTCCGGGATCGCAGGTGTCCGTCAACGGCGTGCTCGCGACTCTGAACGGAAACGGCTTCGCCGCAACGGTTCCGCTCGGGACGTCGGGCGCAACACCGGTCGTCGCGCGCGTGTCGACACCCGCGGCCGAGGATGCGATGGACAGCATCCGCGTGGTCCGCTTCGCAGGTCCGCTCGCGTTGAGGGAGTCGTTCCCGGCGCCGGACGCGACGGGCGTCGATCGCGGGGTGTCGC